>NZ_JBALOZ010000113.1:12673-29244 GCF_036965125.1 Bacillus sp. JJ1503 | reverse complement strand
AGATGGAAGCGTGGGCGGTATGAGGTAAGGGAAAATGAAATCGAACTTCAGCATGGAGTGTTCGTCATCAAAAGGACTCTCGTGCCGATGATTAGAGTTCAGCATGTTGATACCCGGCAAGGGCCGATTTTGCGAAAATACGGTTTAGCCACTGTGGCCATTTCAACTGCTGCGACTGTACATGAAATTCCGGCTTTGGATATGGATGAGGCGGAGGAGCTAAGATTTTTCATTTCTAAGCTGGCAAGGGTGGCTGATGAAGATGTCTGAGCCAAGAAGACTGCACCCGATTTCAGCAGTTGTAAATTTTTTAAAGCAATTGAAAGATTTAATTATTCCATTTCTTGTTTTTGTTGTTTTTGGAAGCAGGGATGGGAGTATTCAACTTATTATTTCAGTTGTTATTATCGTTTTCATCTTAATCGCTGGAATCATATCCTGGCTGAGATTCACGTACCGGCTAGAAGAGGGAGAGCTCAGGATAGAGTACGGTGTATTTGTTAGAAAGAAAAGATATATTCCACTTGATCGCATTCAGAGTCTTGATTTATCGGAAGGGATATTACATCGTCCATTTGGTCTTGTAAGAGTGAAGGTGGAAACGGCCGGTTCAAGCAGCAAAGGGGAAGCTGAAGCTGTGTTAACCGCCATTTCAAAGGAAGAGGCAAATCAAATTCAGCACATTCTTTTTTTCGCAAAAAATGAAAAAAAGGAAACCGATGCAGAGGTGTCTTTTGAAGACACTCAAGAGAAAATACTTTATAAAATTACCCCGGGTGAGCTCCTGCTTATGGCGTCTACCTCTGGAGGAGTCGGTGTTGTTTTTTCCGCGTGTTTTGCTTTCGTTTTCCAATTTGAAGAAATGATCCCTTATGAAAGACTGTTTAACGGGTTGGAGGATGTGATTTCAAACGGGGTCCTTTTTATAAGCATTCTAGTGTTTATAGGGTTTTTGATTGCGTGGGTGGCTGCGTTAGTAGGGACTATGGTAAAGTATGCTGGTTTTACAGTAAAGAACGTAGGAGAGGACCTTATCATAACGAGAGGACTTTTAGAGAAGCGTCAGATTACGATCCCTCTGCACCGGATTCAAGCCATTCGGATATCAGAAAATTTAATTAGACAGCCTCTTGGATTTGGAACCGTATTTTTAGAAAGTGCCGGCGGGTCTGCTATTGATCAGGAAAGTGCGCGGGTCATGATACTTCCAATTATCAAAAAAGAACGCATTGCCAACATATTAACTCCTTATTTAAATGATTATTCATTTGAGTCTGTTATCGAATCTGCACCGAGCCGGGCATTAAAACGGTATATGTTTAGAGGGCTTCTGTATAGCTTACCGATAGCAGCAGTACCCGTCATCTTTTTTAGACCTTGGGGGTATTTGGCCCTGTTGTTCGTTCTCCTATCCATTGCTTGGGCGTTTGTTAAGTATAAAGATGCGGGCTGGGGAATTGATGAATTACAGTTGAATTTAAGATATCGTGCAGTAAATAAAACAACAGTTTTTATGAAAAGAAATCGAATTCAGTCCTTGAATATAAAAGAAAGCTATTTTCAAAGAGGGAAAGAGCTAGGGACTGTTACTGCAGTAGTTATGTCTGGTTCAGGCGGAACAGGCGGTACGGTTGTAGATTTGGAGAAACAGGATATAAATGATATTTATAAATGGTATTCCTATACGAAATTAAGCGCCGATTAGGCGCTTTTCGTATTTAAAAATTTAGAATTTTAACCGATAGTAATAATGGACTAGTTTTCTTTATGGTGCTTAACCCTCTTTCGAGTGAGCTTTACCCAATTCTCGGCTATTGAGGGGAAGGTTGAAAGGCGTTCTATTGAAGGTGGTCGAATTGGATAATTGTGACTCAGGAGGGATTTTATTTGTTTACGACTAAGAAGAGAAATATTCAATTGACAGAAGAAAACACAGAATTAAAAAATCGCTTGAAGGTTATTTTTGAAAAGGCACAGCAAAATGAAGAGTATCTTAACGATTTCATTGAGGGCTTTAATAGTGAATTAACAATTGCCATTGAACAGCATGAGAAGGTAAATGGGCAGCACGATGTCTTGGGCGAATTAGTAGGAAAAATAAATGAACGGTTTGATAAAGTAAACAATATTAGCCAGATGTCCTATGATAAATCCCTTGGCCTGCAAGAAAAGGGTCAGAATTTATTTGAATCAACTGTAGATATGGTGAAAATCTCAGAAGAGGGAAGGGATTCTGTTAGTAAAGTTGAAGGACTCATTGCCAAATTAGGTGACCAGCTGCATGAGACATCCGTTAAAATGAATCAGTTAAATGAAAGATCGAAAGAAATTGAGATTATCGTCAAAGTGATAAAGGAAATTGCTGATCAAACGAATTTATTGGCGCTTAACGCTTCCATTGAAGCTGCAAGAGCGGGGGAACATGGTAAGGGGTTTGCTGTTGTCGCTGAAGAGGTAAGAAAGCTTGCTGAAAATACAGCGGAAAGCACCCATAATATAAGCGTCCTGACACAGAATATCCAAAAAGATATTGAGGACTCACTGCAATCGACAAAGATGAGCACAGGGTTAATCGAAAATGGGATTCAGCTTAGTACTGACACGACAAGTAAAATAAACTACATTTTAACAGTGTTTAATAACGTCCAATCTGAGGTAAAAGATGTGATTGGCACAATCGAAGAGCAAAGAGAATATTCAAATGATGTGATGAGCGAAATAAGCGAAACATAAGCTATTTTTGAACAGGCAAATGAGATGATAATTAGACATATTAATGATGCAAGTGTTGTTGATGAGAAATTAGAAGGCGGTATTAGACAGGTTGCAGAATTAAGCAATTGGGGCAAGGTGCTCAAGGAAAATAATGAATAAAATATTCCATAAAAAACAGTGAGTTTCACTGTTTTTTTCTTTGCTAAAGGAAAAAAGGGAATGATTATAGTTATTAAGAATAGGTATAGTTACGGGCAATACATAAACTTAAGTTTTTATTAATAGGAGGTTTAGATGAAATTATTAATACTTGGGGGAACAAGGTTTTTGGGACGATATCTTGTCGAAGCTGCTTTAGAAAAGGGACATCAGGTAACACTCTTTAATCGGGGAAAAGAAAACCCTAATTTGTTTCCTGATGTTGACACGCTTATTGGTGACAGGAATGGGAACCTAGAAGCATTGAAGGGGAAAAAGTGGGATGCAGTTATTGACACTTGCGGTTTTATTCCACGTATCGTGAGAGAATCAGCAGAACTATTATCTGATGTAACGGAGCACTATACCTTCATTTCAAGTGCCTCCGTTTATACGGACTTAACCAAAATAGGTATTAATGAAAATCATCCTGTTCTTACAATCTCAAAGGAGAAGGAAGAGGAAATTACAAAAGGCATAGCTGGTCCCTTATATAACGAATATTATGGTCCCTTAAAGTACTCCTGTGAACAAGTGATTGAAGAGGTAATGCCTAATAGAGCTTTGTTCATTCGTGCGGGTTTGATTGTTGGTCCACATGATTATTCCGATCGTTTCACCTACTGGGTTCAAAGAGTAGCTAAAGGTGGGGAAGTGTTTGCTCCTGGGAGCCCAGATAAACAAATTCAATTAATCGATGTAAGAGATCTGGCAACAGGGATCATCAACATGGTTGAGAGAAGAAAATCAGGTGTTTTCAACGTAACTGGACCAAATGATACGTTGACAATGGGAGATTTTCTTCAGGAATGTAAATCAGTCAGTAAGAGTGATGCTATCTTTACGTGGATAGATGAAGAATTTTTAGATAAAAATCAAGTGAAATATTGGACCGAAATGCCTTTGTGGCTCCCTGAAAAATTAAATATGCCCGGGTTCCTTGCATTAAACATTGAAAAAGCAGTAAATGAAGGTCTAACATTTCGCTCTTTGGCAGACACCATTCGTGATACGTTAGAATGGGACTCTAGCCGGGCGGTGGACATTGAACGTAAAGCAGGCATGGAATATATGAAAGAAAAGGAATTATTAGAACGGTGGCATGCGACCATAAAAAGTAATTTTTAATCGTGGGGTAAAGAAATGGAGAATAGCCCTAAAGGGTATTTATATTTATTAGGTTTATGGAGTTCAGTTATTTTCGCTTTAACAGGTATACTGTATGGAGCAAGCATGGGGATTTTATTAAGTAAATATTCCATACCGGAGTATATAAATTTGGAGCAGTTTATGAGTTCTGTTGATCCGGAATTTATTGATTTATATGCATTTTGCCAACTATTTGCTTGCGTTTCAACGGTGTTCTTTATGATCATCTTGTGTACCATTCATGAATGTGTTGAACAATACGATAAAATTTTTAGCAAATTAAGCATCTGTTTTGGAATAGGTTTCACCATATTAGCTTCACTAAATTATTTTATTCAATTCAGTATTGTAAGACTTAGTCTGAACGAAGGAACGATACAGAATTTAGAAAGCTTTGTTCAATTTAATCCCCGGTCTTTTTCATTTGCGATCAACATGCTTGGGTGGAGCTTATTTTTAGGGCTGTCTACATTATTCCTTGGAATGATATTTAAAGGGAAAGGAATACATTTAGGAATTAGAGTATCATTTTACTTAACAAGCTTATTTTGTATGATTGGATTTATAGGCTTTATCTTTGATAGCCAGTTCCTTTTGCTGATTTTTCAATTAGGAATGACGATAGGGCTTACGATAGGGGCAATCCTGCTTGCTTTTGCATTTAAAAGGTCGAAAAGAGACAATATCATCATTAATAAAAAAAGCGATGCCATTTCGATTCCATAATGACATCGCTTTTTCATTTAGTAATCTTATGTTACCTGAATAGTAATCCTAATATCGCCAAAATGATAATGCCGCACCATATCATTAATTTTGGAGCTGATACTCCTTTGAAAGATGCAGGATGTTTTTTTCCTAGGTTAAAGTTGAATCTTATGTTTGGTCTTTGCTTATGTGGCAGCAAGGCTAAACCTAACAAAAAGCCAGCTAGCAGCCCGAAAAAATGGGCCGTAACATTGATATTTGGCTGCAAAAACGTCATAATCAAGGCGATGATGGTGATAGTCAATATAAGTTGAGAATTTGCCTTTGACATTAAATCTTTTCTATACATGATGACAGAAGCATAAAATCCGAATAATCCAAAGATCGCTCCGCTTGAACCGACATGTATATAGGTTAAGGGTTCCAAAAAGAGTGTCGCGACATTCGCGGCCATTCCAGCTATAAAATACACGAAGATGAATTTTCCCTTTCCTAGCATACGCTCCAAAGCAGGACCAAAAAGGACAAGGGAAAAGCTATTAAAAATCACGTGCGGCAAATCGCCATGCATGAGAATCGGTGTGACTAGACGCCAGTATTCCCCTTCCGAAATATAAAGGTTTACCCCGGCGAAATGTTCATAAAGCCATAAGTTGGGGAGCAACGGGAAAACGGATATGAAGTAAAGAACAATATGAATGGCAATAATGATTGAAACCACTGGATAATATCGCAGAAATTCTTTAAAGCTTTCCGTCCGTATAAACATAAGGCCCCTCTTTTCTCTACTTTCTCTCCATCATAGCCTAAAATGGAAATGAACATGCTATTTAACATATTAGAAAAACACGAAGACTTGCTATTCTTATATTATTGTTTATGCAAATATTAAATGAAATAGAAGGATGATCAAAGATGATTACTGGAATTGGCATAGATATTGTAGAACTTAATCGAATAAAAAAAATATTTGAAAGGCAAGTGAAATTTGCGGAAAGGATTTTAACACCGAAAGAAACCGCTGAATTTCAGACATTACCTTTAGAACGAAAGACAGAATTTTTGGCGGGGCGATTCGCAGCAAAAGAAGCCTTCTCTAAAGCAATGGGGACAGGCATTGGAGGAAGCCTTTCCTTTTTAGATATTGAAATTGAAAAGGATGAAAAGGGGAAGCCTTATGTGTCCAAGCCGATTCAAAAGGGTGTACACCTTTCCATTTCTCACAGTAAAGAGTATGCAGTGGCTCAGGTCATCATTGAAAAGGTGTAAGTAAAAAAGCAAAAAGCTTGTCATTCAACCTAGCATATTCCAGATGGTTGTCTCATATATTCATAGTGCAATAGGAGAGACAAGGCTAGACAAGGGGATTCATTTTTCATATCCACATTCGTCTATCCTTTACCTCCTCCACGATTAGCGCAAAACTAAGTCAGATATTCATCAAGGAAAGTTGATCTAGTTGCCAAAGAATTGTTTAGCAACAAGGTAGATGGATTTTGTTGAAAAATGACTTAGGTGCTGTGGCTGGACAATACACTGAATAGAGGCAAAAGGGGTTGAAGGAATGAGGAGAAAGTGGTTAATGCTGCTAATCGGGATATTGGCAGTGATAGCGTTGTCTGCTTGCGGAACGAAATCCAAGGAAGCTGTAGTGAAGGATCTGAATGGGAAAGTTGAGGAATTAAAGAGTTACAAGGCAAACGCGAAGATGACATTAGAAATGGGAACTGAACCACAGGTGTATGACATTGAGGTTTGGCATAAAAATCCATCCTACTACCGTGTCAATTTGAAAAATGCCCAAAAGGATCAAAGCCAAATGATTCTGCGCAATGATGAGGGGGTTTTTGTTCTGACACCAGCACTGAATAAAAGCTTCCGTTTTCAAAGCGAATGGCCAAAAAACAGCAGTCAGGCCTACCTTTATGAGTCTTTAGTGAAGGATATTGTTGAGGATAAAGAGGCTAAATTCACTGCGACCAAGGATCATTACGTTTTTGAAACGAAAACAAGATATCAAAATAACCAAATGCTTCCTACCCAAGAAATCACGTTAAAGAAATCTGACTTAGCTCCAGTGAGTGTGAAGGTCATGGACACGGATAAAAACACCCTTGTAAAGGTTGAGTTCACTGAAGTTAAATTTAATGCCGCCTTTGATAAGAAAGATTTTGATATGCAGAAGAACATGACTAGTGCTCAACTATCTGTTCCTGTATTAGCGGAAGTGGGCAGCGAAGAGTTCTCGGTCAAATACCCTTCTGAATTCCCAGGTGCTGATTTAGTTGATGAGAAGGCCATTACAACGGATAACGGCAAACGAGTTGTCTTAACATATGATGGAGAAAAATCTTTCACAATCGTACAAGAAAAAGCCAATGTTATGCCGGTTTCCTCTTACACAACGGTAAGCGGCGAGCCAGTAGATTTAGGCTTTACGATAGGTGCTTTATCTAATAATACAATTAAATGGACGTATCAAGGGGTCGACTATGTGATTGCCTCAAATGACCTGACAGAAAAAGAACTAGTTGAGGTTGCAAGGTCCGTTCAAGAAAGTACAGTAAAATAATTTCTTTATGGGCTCTGAATAAGGGCCTTTTTTATATGCAGATATTCCTGAAAAGTTGGAAAATTAATTGACAAAGGTGTCGAAGGGAGTCGATAATCGACATATAAAAAAGAAAAAAAGGGTGTTCAAATGATGGCCAAAGTTGCAGATTGTCAAACAGCTTTTTATAGAGATACTTGGGCGGAAATTAATTTGGATCATATAGCATATAATGTTGAGGAATTGAGAAAGCATGTACAGGATGTCGTTAAGATCTTTGCTGTTGTCAAGGCCAATGGGTATGGACATGGGGATGCAGAGGTTGCCAAGGCAGCGTTAGAGGCAGGTGCCAACTATATTGCCGTAGCCATACTGGATGAGGCGCTTTCCTTAAGGAAAAAGGGCATTACCGCACCGATTCTTGTTCTTGGTGCAAGCCGTCCAGAGGATGCGGAGATTGCCATTGAACAAAATATCACATTGACAGTCTTCCAGCTGGAATGGCTTGAAAGAGCAAAGCATTACGTTGGATCTAATCAAAAATTAACGATCCATTTAAAACTAGATACCGGAATGGGAAGAATAGGAATAAGAAGCGGGAAGGAGCTTGAGGAGATTGAGATTGTTGTTGCCAAAAGTCATGCCTTCCATATAGAAGGGGTTTTTACTCATTTTGCGACAGCTGATGAGATTGATCCTGCATATTACAATATGCAGTTGGAACGTTTTAATGAAATGATTTCATGGCTGAAGAAAAAACCTGAATTGATTCATACAAGTAATAGTGCAGCATCGTTAAAATTTCCGGAAGCGCATTTAAATGCTGTCAGAATGGGGATTGCCATGTATGGATTAATGCCGTCCGTAGAAATGGAGCCCACCCTTCCTTTTCCTTTAAAACCTGCCTTTACTCTTCATACGAAGGTTGTGAATGTTAAAAAGGTGAAAAAAGGGGAGAAGATTAGCTACGGTGCTACCTATGAAGCGCAGGAAGATGAATGGATTGGTACGCTGCCAATTGGGTATGCTGATGGATGGACACGTAAGCTCCAGGGGCAGGATGTACTCGTAGATGGTAAAAGAGCTCCGATTGTCGGCAGAATATGCATGGATCAATGTATGATTAAGCTTCCGGCTGATTTGCCTGTTGGTACTGATGTCACCCTTATAGGACAGCAAGGAAAAGAAAAAATTACAGCCGATGACATTGCAAGGAGACTTGGAACTATTAATTATGAAATCACTTGTATGATCGGTGCAAGAATTCCTAGAGTATATAAGAAAAATGGGCAAGTTTTAAAGATCATTAACAGCCTTCTCTAGAATGGGATTACATTGAACTGACCTTAGTTGAAAGGGAATTAGGGAAAATTTAATTTTCTTCAATAAGAAAGCAGAGCTTTATGCATAAAAGAATAATTTTTTGGCGGATAATAGAGAAGAATTGATAAACCCCCTTTGCATGAGGTCAGATTGATGTTAATATTAAAAATGGTAGATATAAAATGGTGTGTAGTGATGGTGGAGGTGTTTGTTTGTGTCTGAGTCCAGCGCAACAACAGAGATTATGGTGAAATTACCGCAACATCTTGTAACCGAGTTAGATGGCTTTGTAAAGCAGGAAAACGTAAATCGGAGTGAATTCATTTATCAAGCAACCAAAATGTATTTGCGCGAGCGAAAAAAGAGACAAATTCGTGAGGCCATGAGACGTGGTTATATGGAGATGGCGAAAATAAACTTGACGATTGCATCTGAAGCATTTCTTGCAGAATTCGAGGCAGAAAACACAGTTGAACGTCTAGTAAGCGGAGGGTAATCCCTTGATTGTCAAACGTGGTGACGTATATTTTGCAGACCTATCCCCAGTTGTTGGTTCAGAACAAGGTGGCGTCCGTCCAGTGCTGATCATCCAAAACGACATCGGGAATCGGTTTAGTCCCACAGTAATTGTTGCTGCAATCACTGCTCAAATTCAGAAGGCTAAGCTGCCTACTCATGTTGAAATTGATGCGAAGCGCTATGGTTTTGAACGAGATTCGGTAATTCTTTTAGAACAAATTCGAACAATCGATAAACAGCGCTTAACCGATAAAATTACCCATCTCGATGACGAAATGATGGAAAAAGTGGATGAAGCCGTTCAGATTAGCTTAGGGCTCATCGAATTTTAATACAAAATACGCTCTTTCCATAAGGGCGTTTTTATTTTTTGTGTGTAGGACAATTGGTCTTTTATTTATTTTAATTATTATTACATCTACCCGCGGCAAGCATTCTAAATGCTTGCCATTTTTTATTTAATGGCTTTCTTTTCATTTGGAAAGCTGTCACTCTTAGCGATAGTGATAGTTTTTTTAAATATAATCATTATATTTGTATTTTCCTTGAATTACAGCAAATCCCTTACCTTGGGTCCTTCAATGTTATTGTTTTTCCTCGAATCACATCAAAACCCTTACATTGGGGCCAGTCATGCTACTCGTTCAGTAGCCTTGTTATCAGAATGCGCTCCATGATCCCTTCCATGGCATTCATTTGAGCCGTCTTCATTTTAAGACGCACCTCACGAACCTCTCGTTCATTGCCTTTATAAAAGCCATTTGTTTTACTAAGCTGAAGTCTTGAACAAGGCTTTTCAAACCTTGATTATCCTTTACCCATCAAATATTTCTGCTAAACTGTTAATAATCATTTTAAAAAAATAAATAAAAAGGTTTATTCATTCAGCAAACAGGGAAGTAAATATCCAATTGATATGCAAAAAGGTGGGTCAGTTATGAATATGTCATTAAAAATTCACGAGCAGGGAAATCAAATGAATGTGATTGTTCAGGGTGAGATTGATGCGTTTACTGCACCAAAGCTTAGAGAGAGGCTATTTCCTCTTTCAGAAAAAGAAGGAATAGAAATGATCATTAACTTATCTAATGTATCCTACCTAGATAGCACAGGGTTAGGAGTGTTTGTTGGTGTGTTTAAAAATATACGCTCCAATCAAGGCAAGCTTCGGATAGTTGGATTATCTCAGCGTTTATTAAGGCTTTTCAAAATGACTGGTCTCGCTAATATTATTGATATTTCCAGCCAGAGTGAAGGTGAAGAGAATGAATCAATCGTTTGATTATATTGAAATTAAGGTCCCTGCAAAAGCGGAATTCGTGAATGTAGTTCGGCTTACCCTATCGGGAATTGCAAGCCGGATGGGTTTTTTATATGACGAAATTGAGGATTTGAAAATTGCCGTAAGTGAGGCTTGTACAAATGCTGTACAACACGCCTATAAAGAGGAAGAACATGGAGAAGTGGTCGTTGGTTTCGGGTTATACGAAAACCGGCTGGAAGTAATGGTTGCCGACAATGGCAAAAGCTTTGACTTTTTATCCGCCAAGCAAGGGATTGGACGGTATCAACAGACAGAATCCATTGAATATTTGCGAGAAGGGGGTTTGGGGCTTTACTTAATTGAGTCTTTAATGGATGAAGTTAGAATCCATGATAAAGAGGGTGTGACGGTATTCATGATTAAATACCTAGAAGGAGAGCAGGTGGAGATGGATGCTAAAGCACTCTCGACCTAATCAAAAATCAAAGGATGAAATCAACCAGCTCATCAAAGCTTATCAGCAGCACCAAGATGAAGAAGCTCTAAATTCACTCGTGGTATACTATCAGAACTTAGTCGAATCCATTGCACGAAAATACTCAAGGGGAAAAGCCTTTCATGAAGATATAACTCAAGTTGGGCTAATTGGACTGCTGGGGGCTATACGCCGATATGATGAAACCTTTGGGAAGAATTTTGAGGCATTTGCAGTCCCGACTATTATCGGAGAAATTAAGCGATTTTTACGTGATAAAACATGGAGTGTTCATGTGCCCCGCCGGATTAAGGAGCTAGGACCGAAAATCAAAACAACGATCGAGGAGTTAACAGTTAAACTCCAAAGGTCTCCGAAAATGAACGAAATTGCGGAAGTATTAGACATTGAGGAGGAAGAGGTTCTAGAAGCCCTTGAAATGGGAAAAAGCTATCAGGCCCTTTCCGTTGATCATTCAATTGATGCTGATTCAGAAGGTGGAACTGTGACCTTACATGACATAGTGGGTCAGGTGGATAAGGGCTATGAAAAGATCAATCAAATGCTTGTACTGGAAAAAGCTTTGCATGTGCTAACCGAGAGAGAGAAACAAATCATCCAATACACATATTTAGAAAACATGAGTCAAAAGGAAACGGGGGAAAAATTACAAATTTCACAGATGCACGTTTCAAGACTCCAAAGACGAGCTATAAAAAAACTGCAGGAAGCTATTCACGCAGAATCAGCCAATCAGGATTAAACAAATACTTAATATTTGCGGTATGAGGCTGCCTTGTTGTCTAGGTAAGCTTCTTTTTTTTTGAAGACGGAGTGTCCCATATGAAACTTAATCAAGAATTTGGTAAAATGAAAAACAAGACTTAATGGCTGGGGGTAAAATTTTGGAAACAACTATCGTAAATAATAATCAAGTTTTAGAAAAAATAGCATTAGAACAATCGGTATCTGTAAAACAAGTTAGAAACACAATCGGCCTTCTGGAAGAAGGAAACACTGTCCCCTTTATTGCCCGTTATCGTAAAGAACAAACTGGCGCTTTAGACGAGGTTCAAATTCGTGACATTATGGAGCGCTGGCAATACATACAAAATCTTGAACAGCGAAAAGAGGAAGTTATTCGATTAATTGATGAGCAAGGAAAGCTTACAGATGAATTAAGAAACCACATACAGATTGCAGAAAAGCTGCAGGAAATAGAGGATTTATATCGCCCTTATAAGCAGAAGCGCCGAACGAAAGCAACCATCGCGAAGGAGAAAGGCTTAGAACCATTTGCGGAATGGATGCTAACCTTTCCATTAACAGAATCTCCCGTGGACAAGGCAAAGGAATTCCTCTCAGAAGAAAATGAAGTAAATTCCGTTGAGGAAGCCATCACTGGCGCGAAGGATATTATTGCAGAATGGGTATCCGATGATGCAGACAGCAGAAAATGGATTCGCGAGCAAACAGCAAAAACTGGAACGATTGAATCAACAGTGAAGGACGAAGCAAAGGATGAGAAAAAGGTTTTTGAAATGTATTATGAATACGAAGAGCCCATTTCAAAAATCGTCCCGCACCGTACATTGGCATTAAACCGCGGTGAAAAGGAAGAGATTTTACGAATCAGCCTTAAACCGAATACTGATTTTATTTTGAAATATTTACATAAAAAGTGGATTAAGAATGAAAAGTCGAAAATATCATCCATTGTTCAAGAGGCCTATGAGGATGGTTACAAACGTTTAATTCAGCCATCCATTGAAAGAGAAATAAGAAATGAATTAACGGAAAAAGCAGAAGAGCAGGCTATCATGATTTTCTCAGAAAATTTAAGGAAGCTATTACTGCAGCCGCCATTGAAAGGAAAAGTTGTTCTAGCAGTGGACCCAGCGTATCGAACCGGATGTAAGCTTGCTGTCGTAGATGAAACAGGAAAAGTTCTGAAGATAGCGGTCATTTATCCGCATCCTCCTGTTTCGAAGGCGCGAGAGGCAAAAGCACAAATTATTGATATCATTCACACGTTTCAAGTGAAGATGATCGCCATTGGAAATGGTACTGCCTCGCGAGAGACTGAACAGTTTGTTGCCGAAATTTTAAAAGAGCTTAAAGAAGAAGTTTACTATCTTATCGTAAATGAAGCGGGAGCTAGTGTATATTCGGCTTCTGATCTGGCCAGAGAAGAGTTCCCAGATTTACAAGTTGAGGAAAGAAGTGCCGTATCAATTGCCCGCCGCCTACAGGACCCGTTAGCAGAGCTAGTGAAAATTGACCCGAAGTCTGTTGGAGTAGGGCAATACCAGCATGATGTTTCACAAAAGAGATTATCGGAATCCTTAACATTTGTTGTAGAAACGGCTGTAAACCAAGTAGGTGTAAATGTTAATACAGCTTCTTCTTCCTTGCTCCAATATGTTGCGGGGCTTTCCAAGACGGTCGCAAATAATATAGTGAAGATGCGGGAGGAAGAAGGGAAATTTTCAACTCGCAAACAGCTTAAAAAAATTCCGCGCCTAGGAGCGAAAACATATGAGCAGGCTATCGGTTTCCTAAGAATTATAGATGGAAAGGAACCGCTAGATCGTACAGGTATCCATCCCGAAAGCTATCCAGAGGTCATAAAATTGCTTGATAAACAAGGTTTTAAAACAAGCGATTTAGGAACAGCAGCATTAAAGGATTCACTTTCAAAATTAAATGTTGCCGAAACAGCTGCAGAATTAGGGATAGGAGAGCTTACGCTTAAGGATATTATTGATGCACTTGTCAGACCGGAAAGAGACCCGCGTGATGATTTGCCGACACCGCTATTAAAGAAGGATGTTCTACAGCTGGAGGATTTAAATGCGGGTATGGAGCTTCAAGGGACTGTCCGTAATGTCGTAGACTTCGGCGCTTTTGTTGATATCGGAGTAAAGCAGGATGGGCTTGTTCATATATCTAAATTAAGCCGCCAATTTGTTAAGCATCCACTAGATATTGTTTCTGTCGGCGATGTTGTTACCGTCTGGGTCGACTCTGTTGATAAAAATAAAGGAAGAGTTTCTCTAACTATGTTGGCTCCAAATGAATAAATGGATTTTTTACGATGTAAAGCGCTAGGTTACGCCCTAGCGCTATTTTGTTTGTGAAGTGTCAATAAGCAAGGTGCTTCCGCATTTCTATGAGCAGTGTTTTTTTCTATAGAAAAACCAACATTGATTTAATAACTTAATAGTGGAACGATCCTTTTCCAAAAAGGCCCTCTGCATTTGATTTAGAAACCATCCAGGCATATGAATACCTCCTTAATAGGAATTCGGAATTGAAACAATCTATAAAGAAGCGTAGGGGAATAAACTTCTTAATTGTAAAATTAAAATGGTTATCAAACTTATTACAATAAGAAAAGGTATATATAACATATGCTATAATAGGTTGTCATGTTCACATAAATTTAGAGGGGAAAAATGGGATGGATGACTTAGAACTGCAAAAGTTAGTTGAGGACATTTCACTTCAAAGCTTTGGAAATCCGTTTCGGCATAAAGCTTGTTTTAATGGAAGGCTTAGGTCGACAGGCGGGCGTTATATGCTTGACACCCATAATATAGAGATAAATAGGAAATACTTAGATCAGCTCGGGTTTGAGGAATTATGCGGAATTATTAAACATGAGCTTTGCCATTATCACCTTCATATTGAAGGAAAAGGATACAAGCATCGAGATCGGGATTTTAGACTTTTAATGAAAGCTGTTGGAGCACCAAGATTTTGCTCTCCTCTACCAGAACGCACAAAAAAGACCATGCTTAAAAGAGTTATTATATATGCTTGCAAAGATTGCGGGCAATTATATGAACGGAAAAGAAGTATTAATACACAAAAATATGTTTGCGGAAAGTGTAAAGGGAGATTAAGAAAAATTGAAGAATTAAAACAAGGGTAATTTCTCTAAAGTAAATTAGATAAATTTACATAAAACTATAGAAGATTTTTTAAAAAAACTTTCTTGACTTTTAATGTCTAGGTTTTTATAATAGTAAGAGTCGACAAGATGCTTAGTGAGAAAAACACAGCGTTTTTTTAAATATTCCGCAGTAGCTCAGTGGTAGAGCATTCGGCTGTTAACCGAACGGTCGTAGGTTCGAATCCTACCTGCGGAGCCACTTTTTATCTGTATTGAACAGCAGCCTCTTAAGGTGTTGGTCAATGTTTCATATTATCTAATTTGTAAAAATTACTAATTGGTATAAACTAATAAAACCGCTATTTCCACCTATTTTGTGGAATAGCGGTTTTTTGTATGAATTCGAATTATACTATTCACTTTTAAACGCATGGTAAATAATTACATAATTGTATATGCCTTATTGTATAATTTAAAAGAGAACTATAGCCAGGATTAACTTTCTGTTTATTCGGCTATAAGTATTAGTATAGAAAATTTATTTACCTAGCCTGTTTTGCTTGGAAGGCAAATATAGGAATGGGGAAGCAGATTAGCACGGAGGGGATGAAATGACTATAATAATAAAACTATCATCACAGATTGGAGAAAAGACAGAAGAAGGAAATCGTCAAGCAGCAATGGATTGTCTTAAAAATCCAAGCTTACTTATTGAAATAGGAGAAGGCCTAATATCAAAAGAGGCAGCTATTGTTGGAGATTGTGCCGAGGTTTTTACAAAAGTTGCAGAAAAACAGCCAGAATTGATCTTAGCTTTTGCTAATGATTTATTAAATTTGATTTCGCATAAAACGACACGTGTTCGCTGGGAAGCCATGCACGCAATTGCTTTAATTGCAGCATACATACCATCAGAAATTTCAAAGGCGTTGCCGCAGCTGACAGAGCTAATTAAGTCTGATAAAAGCACAATTGTTAGAGACTATGCGATAGAATCTTTATGTAATTATGCGACTGTGGGAGAGTCTGAAGCACAAACCGCTTTTCCACTGTTGAAGGAATCCTTGCTTGTTTGGGAAGGCAAGCATCGTGCGCGCGTTTTAAAAGGGTTTTTGCATGTATGTCATTCAACTGATAAATACACTCTTGAAATAAGAGGAATAGCTGAAGAATATGAAGATGATCCAAAAGGTGTAGTAAAAAAGGCAGCAAGGTCATTAATAAAAGCGATAGATAAAGGGATTGTCTAGTTAATAAATACATTTGATGTATGAAAGAAGCATAATTTGAAACTTAAAAATGAAGAAATGAGTATTGCACGATACAACATAACTAATAAATTCCCTGGTCATCGAAAAAGCAAACTACTATGTTTGATTTTCCGCCAGGAATTTATTAGTTATTCTATGCAAAAGAAAAGATGACTCTTTCAGTTTATTAGACAAAGTTAAAAATAATTCCTTGTTACGACTTGCTAAGGATTTATCTAAATAAAAGGTAGATAAAGAGTAATCAAGCATAATATCGATGCATGATTCCAACTTTTTAGAGTGAATCGCTGCTTCAAGATCTGGCATAAACAGAAACTCTTTTTTAGATTCATTAATCGTAATGAAAATAAACCAACCTATTCCAAAGACAAATTTCCCATGGTTTGAAATTGTTAATAAATCCCCATATTGAAGGGGGAAAAAACCACTCACCATATTTTCGCGTTTGTATCCATAATATAAACACTCTGCTATAATGCCGTTTTTATCCTTAACAATTA
>NZ_JBALOZ010000113.1:6584-12637 GCF_036965125.1 Bacillus sp. JJ1503 | reverse complement strand
AATTAACTCCAATGTTGTAATCCCACCTTCTTAACATTTAAATAATCCTTAATATCAATTCTTATTTCTATTTTTTAAGTATTATTACTTGAAGATTGGGGGACTGGCTAACAAAGAAGTCAAAGTTTTTTTGCTTTGATCAATATGTAAATGTAGGTCGACCAATGTCCATAAGACTAGCAAAAGGTGCTTAGTCAAATAGGCCGACCGATGTTTTACTACCGAATCATTGCTTCTTAGTCACAAGTAATTTTCCTCTTGTTTGTTCCGCTGCTTCAACCATTACCTTAAGTGCTGCGATGGTCTCAGCCTCGCCGCGTGTTTTTAAACCGCAATCCGGATTAATCCAGAAAAGCTTTGGATCAAGGACTTGAAGGGCACGATCAATATTTGCCAGAAGCTCGTCAAGTTCAGGTACACGCGGGCTATGAATATCATATACACCAAGGCCAATCCCTTTATCATACGTATTATTTTCAAATGCATAAATAAGTTCACCGTGACTTCTTGAAGTTTCGATTGAAATCACATCTGCATCGAGGGCATGAATCGCGTCAATAATTTCTTCAAAATCGGAGTAACACATATGGGTATGAATTTGTGTTTCATTTTGTACAGCTGTCGTTGCAAGCTTAAATGCATAGACTGCTGCGCTAAGATAACTCTCCCACTTTTCACGCTTTAATGGCAGCCCTTCACGAATGGCCGGCTCATCAACTTGAATCATACGGATTCCGCTTTTTTCAAGTTCTTCGATTTCTTTTCGAAGCGCAAGCGCAATTTGATTGGCAACGTCGTATCGCGAAATATCGTCACGTACAAACGACCAGTTTAAAATAGTAATTGGACCTGTCAGCATACCTTTTACAGGCTTGTCTGTTAATGATTGGGCATAAAGGGTTTCTTCAACTGTCATTGGCTCTTTAAATGATACGTCTCCGTAAATAAGAGGCGGCTTTACGCAACGCGATCCATATGATTGCACCCAGCCAAATTTTGTGAATACAAATCCATCTAATTTTTCCCCGAAATATTCGACCATATCTGTACGTTCAAACTCTCCATGCACCAGTACGTCAATGCCAAGCTCTTCCTGTATCTCAATCCACTTTTTAATTTCAGCTTGAATAAAATGTTTATAATCTGCATTTGTTAACTCGCCTTTACGCCATTTTAATCGTTGTTTTCTTACTTCCTGTGTCTGCGGAAAGCTTCCAATGGTTGTTGTCGGCAAGAGCGGCAATTGGAAGGTCTTCTCTTGAAGCCTCTGGCGTACTTGAAAAGGAGCTTCACGTTCTGCCTTATAGGCATGTAAGTATTGGATGGATTCTTGAACTGCTTTATTGTTTCGAAAAGAAGATTGATTTAATAAAGCAATAGATTTTGTACTTTTTAGAATGTCATTCTGTATTGCTTCTTTTCCATCATGAATCCCTTTTGAGAGTGTAACGACTTCATACAGCTTTTCATCTGCAAATGATAATGCATCACTTAGAATCTTATCGAGTACATCTTCGCTTTTAACCGTCACAGGTACATGCAATAAGCTTGATGAAGGCTGTGCGATCAAACGATTTTTGGAAACAAACTGTCCAATTTCTTCAAGGAACGAATATTGTTTTTCAAGGTTGGCACGCCAAATATTGCGGCCGTCAATGATTCCAGCAGCAAGCACCTTATCCTTTGGGTACCCATACTTTTTCAAAGCTTCAAGATTTTTCCCTTGGTCATGTACAAAATCAAACCCAATGCCGTGAACAGGGAGGGAGATGATGTCTTCATAAAATTCAACGGCTTCAAAATACGTTTGTAAAATGACTTTTACATGTGGAGCTGCTTCATACAATGCTTGATAAACATTTTTAAATAAGGCCATTAAATCTTTTGAAATAGAAGTGGAAAGGATCGGCTCGTCTATTTGTACCCATTCTACGCCTTCATCCTGAAGTTCTCGTAAAGTTTCAGCATAAAGCGGTACGAATTGATTAACCTTTTCCTTAAATTGACTTGCTTTATAGCCTTTTGCCAAAGAAACAAATGAAATAGGCCCCAAAATGACAGGCTTACCTTCAATATTAAGCTTTTGCTTAGCTTCTTTATAAAATTGGAGAGGACGGTTTTCTACTAGTGCAGGCTCAGCTTCGTCCAGCTCTGGAACAATATAGTGATAGTTAGTGTTAAACCATTTCGTCATTTCAGATGCAACTGCACCTTTCGTTCCACGCGCTATATTAAAATATGTTTCTAGAGATACTTTCCCTCCAGAATAGCCAAAACGCTTTGGCACTAATCCAAACATGACAGCTGTATCAAGGACATGATCATACAAGCTAAAATCTCCAACCGGGATTAAGTCAATTCCTTGATCAATCTGCTTTTGCAGATGCTGAAGGCGAATTTGTTCCATTTGCTTCAAAAACTCGTCTTTTTCTAATTGACCTGCCCAATACAGCTCGAGGCTTTTTTTCCATTCGCGTTTTTCTCCAATTCTTGGATAACCTAAATTCGAGTTTCTTACATGGCTCATCGTTTCCTACACTCCTAATTTTTAATTTTTTCTCAACAAAAAATCTCTCTTTTCAAGTAGAAAAGAGAGATTCATACGCATAGCTAACTAGAGTTGAGACATAATGGTTTTCTCAACACGTATTCTTCACTCCCCTCTATATCCTCGTAGAGTACAAGCATATACAACAGGCAGGTCTCCTGACTTAGGTTCATCGCTTCTTATCCCTTCCCATTTCCAAATGAAATAGTGGTTCCTGATAAGCTGCTCCCCATTACAGTGGCGGGACCGTGTCGGAATTTCACCGGACTTCCCTTTTAAGCTGAGAAAAAAATTAACAGCACCTGATGCATTCGTTTATTAAATTTTTTAAAGGAAAAATAAAAGCCTCTCAAAATAAAAGAGAGGCTTGTACTCCTACTGAAGGAGTCCTCTCTTATTTGCCAAAGCAATATGCTTTGCAGGAATTAGCACCTTTTCAATAAGTAATTGAATGGTTGCCGGGCTTCACAGGGCCAGTCCCTCCACCTCTCTGAATAAGAGTTGTTAATATTTTTAAATGTTTTGAATTTAATAGCCATGTTAGCATGGTAAAGATAAGTTGTCAAAGAATTTTGGAAAAACACTACAAAAGTAGTGTAAGTGAAAAAGGATTAGGGGAGTTAATAAATTTATCATGAGTAAAAGCAGTAGTTAAGCACGATTCTTATGATAATGATAATTACTTTCAATTAGTCGTTGACAATCATTTCCTGCCTGCTATAATAACAATTGTGAGTATTAGTGATAATGATTTTCAGTATCATTAAAACTTACGAAAATGTTTACTTATTGGAGATAGTTATGAAAAAAAGATATCTTATCGTCTCGCTCATTGTACTTTCAATCCTATCCTTATTTGTTGGAGTGAGCCATATTACACCGAAGGATTTGCTAAATCTGCAATCTGATGAAACTCAAATCTTTCTTATCAGCCGATTGCCAAGATTATTAGCGATCCTATTTGCAGGAGCGGGGATGAGTATTGCAGGGTTAATTATGCAGCAACTCAGCCGGAATAAATTTGTTTCCCCTACAACAGCGGGCACACTTGACGCCACTAGACTTGGGATTTTAGTGTCAATGCTGTTGTTTGCGAATGCGTCCCTTCTTGAGAAAATGATTGTAGCCTTTGTATTTGCGCTTGCCGGCACGCTTTTGTTTATGCAATTGCTCGATCGAATTAAATTTAAGGACGCAATCTTTATTCCGCTTGTTGGTTTAATGTTTGGAAACATCTTGTCTTCGATTACGACTTTTTTTGCCTATCGGGCAGATGTTATTCAAAATATGTCTGCATGGCTCCAGGGTGATTTTTCAATGATTATGAAGGGACGATATGAGCTTCTTTACATAACGATTCCATTGTTAGCGGTGGCCTATTTATTTGCTAATCGCTTTACGGTAGCAGGTATGGGGGAAGATTTTTCGAAAAACTTAGGTATGTCCTATAAACGGGTTGTGAATTTTGGACTTATTCTTGTTGCACTAATAACGGTTACCGTCGTTCTAACAGTCGGAATGATTCCATTCCTTGGATTAATAATCCCAAACATTGTTTCAATTTTTAAAGGAGATCATTTGCAAAAGACCTTGCCACATACAGCATTGCTTGGCTCCTCGTTCCTGCTTGTGTGTGACATACTGGGAAGGGTTATTATTTACCCGTATGAGATCTCGATTAGCTTGATGGTCGGAGTCATTGGCAGCGGAATCTTCCTCTATTTACTCTTTAGGAGGAAGGCGTATGCGTAATTCTATAAAAATGATCATACTCGCCGTAATAGCGATTATGTTTTGCTGCATTTATTTATTTCATGATTTAAATGGAAGCTTCGATTATGCATTGCCGCGAAGAGGAGTTAAGGTCATTGCCATGGTCTTAACTGGTATAGCCATTGCGTATGCTACAGTAGTTTTCCAAACAATTTCGCATAATCGCATTTTAACACCGAGTATTATGGGGCTGGATTCCCTGTATTTACTCATCCAAACGGTTATTATTTTCTTTTTAGGATCCAGTCATGTATTGGTCGCAAATCGGCAGTATAATTTCTTTTTATCAGTCGTGGCGATGATTGTATTTGCTTTATTACTCTACCAACTGCTTTTTAAAAATGGAAAGCGGCCGATATACTTCCTTTTGCTTGTTGGGATTATCGTAGGAACGTTTTTCTCCAGCATTTCTACTTTCCTGCAGGTGCTTATTGATCCGAATGAATTTCAAAGAGTGCAAGATAGGATGTTTGCAAGCTTTAATAATGTGAATGGTGATTTGGTATGGATTGCATTAAGCATCATCATCATCGCAATTGTAATAGGTTTTCGATCAATGAACTACTTGGACGTTATCTCACTTGGCCGTGATCATGCCGTGAACCTTGGTGTTCCATACGATCTAATTGTGAAAAGGATGCTCGTTTTAGTAGCTATTTTAATTTCTATTGCTACCGCATTAGTTGGGCCGATTACGTTTTTCGGTCTGATCGTAGCCAATTTATCGTATCAGTTTTTCAAAACCTACAGGCACACCACAATCATTACTGGTGCGATGGTCATGAGTATCATTGCGCTTGTGGGAGGTCAGTGGGTTGTAGAGCGAATCTTTACCTTCTCGACAACGCTCAGTGTCATCATTAACTTTTTCGGTGGCGTGTATTTCATATTTTTACTGCTAAAGGAGAGTCGATCTAATTGATTCAAGTCCGAGCTTTATCCAAATTCTATGGAAAAAAGCCTGTCGTTGAAAATGTGACAGTCGATATTCATCCAGGACAAATCACGTCCTTTATCGGTCCAAATGGAGCTGGAAAATCTACGCTGCTATCGATGGTTAGCCGATTAATCGAAGCGGATACGGGTGAGGTACTGATTGAAAACTCTCACGTTAAGAAAATGAAACCGAATGACTTTTCCAAGCGTGTGTCCATCTTAAAACAATCCAATTATATGAATGTACGGCTAACGATCCGTGAACTCGTGTCGTTTGGGAGGTTCCCGTATTCGAAGGGGCATCTGAATGAGGAAGATGAGAAAATGGTGGATCAAGCCATTACATACATGGGTTTAACTGATATGCAGCATGATTTTCTTGATGAATTATCTGGAGGCCAGCGTCAGCGAGCATTTATCGCCATGGTGATTGCACAGGATACGGACTATATTTTACTAGATGAGCCGCTGAATAATTTAGATATGAAGCATTCTGTCCAAATTATGAAGATTCTTCGCGGTCTTGTGGATGAGTTGGGAAAAACAGTAGTCATTGTCCTGCATGATATTAATTTCGCGTCTGTTTATTCAGACCGCATTGTAGCATTGAAGGACGGGAAAGTTGTAAAGAATGGGCCGACAAATGAAATCATTCAGTCGGATTCATTAAGAGAAATATATGATATGGATATTCCAATTAAAAAAATAAACGATTGCCGAATTTGCGTGTACTTTAACTCATAGAAAAGGGGATTAATGATATGAAAAAATGGCCATTATTTGCATTATTATTAAC
>NZ_JBALOZ010000113.1:0-6577 GCF_036965125.1 Bacillus sp. JJ1503 | reverse complement strand
TCTGCGTGTGGATCGAAGGAAGCTGCAAAAGAAGAGGAAAGCTCGAATTCTGGAAGCGACAAGCCAGTAGAGGAATCTGCAGAAATAAAAATTAAGCATGAACTTGATGAGGAAGAAATTGTTTTAGCAAAGACGCCTGAGAAAGTAGTAGTTTTTGATTTTGGTATTTTAGATACATTGGATGAGCTTGGTGTTCCTGTTACTGGAGTACCACAGGCAACCATTCCGCCATATTTAGAAAAATATGCTGGTTCTGAGTACACGAATGTAGGAAGCTTGAAGGAGCCCGACTTTGAGGCAATTCATGCATTAAAGCCAGATGTGATTTTCATCTCCGCACGCCAATCTGATATGTATGAAGAGTTCAAAAAAATTGCTCCAACAATTTATGTAGGAATTGATTACACAAATTATATGGAATCCTTCACACATAACATGGAAGTGATAGCACAAGTTTTTGGCAAAGAAGAACAAATGAAAACGGAATTGGAAGAAGTTAATAAGAATATAGATGCAATAAAAGGAAAAACAGGAAGCACTGATGCTAGAACATTAATTATTATGGGGAATGAAGGAAAAGTGAGTGCCTATGGACCAAGTTCACGTTTCGGTATCCTTCATGATGTGTTTGGTTACAAGCCTGCTGATGAAAAGATTGAACAATCAACTCATGGACAGAGCATTTCATTTGAATACATTTCTGAAACAAATCCAGACAATATGTTCGTAATCGACCGTGATGCAGCATTTGACAGCAATGCGAGTGTGAAGGATGCAATTGAAAATGAGCTTGTCCAAAAAACAAATGCATTCAAAAATGGTAAAATCTTTTACTTAAACGGCGGTCCATGGTATTTATCTGGTGGCGGGCTACAGTCTATGAAGCTAATGGTTGAAGATGCACAAGTAGGTGTAGAATAATGTTTTACCAGATTAAGCAAATGGTTGTGAAGGAGGGCTTTTCTGATACAGTGGTGGAGCGCTTCAGTGGTGAGGGACTCATTGAGAAGCAGCCGGGCTTTGTCGACCTTCAAGTTCTAGTCAAAAATGTACGCCGTGGTGACGAGGAAGTATTAGTCCTTGTCAGATGGGAAACTGAAGAGGAATGGAAGAACTGGGAGAAGAGCCCCGAGCATATTGCAGGGCACAGAGCGAAAGCTGGAAAGCCAAAGCCTGATTATATAATCGAGTCAAGCCAGAATGTGTATAATGTGGCGGTTAGTAAGTAAATAAAAAATAAAGATGAGGCGCCTAATCATATAGGTTGCCTCATTTTTTGGATTCTCAAGAGAAATGGAAACAGGTAACTTCTCTAATTTCTTTTTTTGAAAATAAAATTCACCCATACTTACTTTAGTCTAACTCTCTTTAACCGAAGGGAATTCAACACAACAGAAAGGGAACTAAAAGCCATGGCTGCCCCTGCAAGCCATGGAGCCATGTAACCAAGCATGGCAAGTGGGATCATCATAATATTATAGAGAAAAGCCCATAGAAAATTTTGTTTAATATTAGTCATTGTTTTTTTGCTAATGAGGATTGCGTCAACGACTCGATTTAGATCATCTTTGATAATGGTCATATCACCTGATTCAATGGCCACGTCTGAACCTGTTCCAAGTGCAATTCCGACATCGGCAACAGCTAATGCAGGTGCATCATTAATGCCATCTCCAACCATGATGACCTTGTTTCCTTTTTGTTGTAATGTCTGTATGATTTCAGCTTTATGCTGGGGCATGACTTCAGCCCTTAATTTATGGATTCCTGCTTTTTTTCCTACAGCCATTGCGGTATGCCGATTATCGCCTGTGAGCATGATTACCTCTAACCCCATCTTCTTTAATCTAGTTACAGCTTTAACAGATGTTGATTTTATTTCATCTGCAACAGCGATGATTCCGGAAAACTGAGAATCAATAAAGGCAATCATGACAGTTTTTCCTTCCTGCTCTAGCTTGGTTACTAGAGTGGCTGATTTTGGAGGGATGGAGATATCATTTCTTTTAAAATATGCCGGGCTGGCAATGACAACCTTTTGATTGTTTACTGTTGCTCTGATTCCATATCCTGGAATTGAAAGGACTTGTGACACACTTGGAAAAATAGAGATTTCCCTTTTCGCCCTCTGGACAATTGCTTTAGCAATAGGATGGTCGGAAATGCTCTCAACAGCCCCAACGGTCTCTAAGAAAGCCCGTATGCTTAAATATTCGCTATAAATGTCGGTCACATGAGGCTGTCCTTTTGTAATGGTCCCGGTTTTATCGAAGACAATGATATTATTTTTCCCTAATAATTCAAGAAATCTTCCTTCTTTAAAAAGGATTCCAAGCTGTGCGGCCCTTCCGCTTCCGACCATAACAGAAGTTGGAGTGGCAAGCCCAAGCGCACAAGGACAAGCGATAATGAGAACAGCGATCGTTTTTTCTAAAGCCTCTTTTAAATCACCTGGCTGAAAGAGGGAATACCATGCGGCAAATGTAACCGAAGCAATGGCAATGACAATTGGAACAAATAGGGCTGTAATATGATCTGCTATATATTGAATAGGTGCTTTTGAAGCTTGAGCTTCCTCAACGATCCGAATAATTTGTGACAGGGCAGTATCAGGATTTCTTTTTGTTGCTCTTATCTTTAATAACCCATTTTGATTGATTGTCCCAGCATAGACATCGTTGCCAATGTTTTTCTCAACGTGTATGCTTTCACCGGTTAACAGTGATTCATCCATGACGGAATGCCCGTCGATTACTTGTCCATCGATCGGCACCTTCTCCCCAGGCCTTAGAACGATAATATCTCCAGGTACAATTTGCTCAATCAGTCTATTTTCTTCTCTCCCGTTTATATAGACAGTGGCTGTTTTCATTTGTAATTGATAAAGCTTTTTGATTGCTTCTGTCGTCCGTAATTTTGTTTTTGCCTCGAGCAGTTTTCCTAAGAGAATGAATGTAATAATAAAGGCACTTGTCTCATAGAACAAGTCGACCGGCTGGGCCTGATGATAGGTTTTCAAGGTTGTAAAGGTTAGATAATGGCTGTAAAAAAAGGCTGCGGACGTACTTAATACGACCAATACATCCATATTTGCACTTCTATTTCTTAAGGCTTTCCATGCTCTTTCATAAAATTCTGCCCCAATGAAGAATTGAATGGGAATCGTAATTGCGAACTGAAAAAGGGGATGAATAAACAGATCAGGAACTTTGATGAAGGAAGCCCAATGGAAGTGGGCGAACATAGCCCATGCCATCGGAAGAGTAAGCAAGGCTGAAAAGACGAATTTCCATTGAAGTCTCCTAATCTCTATATTTTTGTTCTGTTCAGAGGAGCGGTTTTGGCTGACTTCCTTTGCTTCAAACCCAATTTTGTTTATTTTTTGAATGATGTCAGAAACGCTTGTCCGGTTTTTTTCAAACGAGACACGGCCTTTTTCAGTTGTTAAATTGACCGATATGTCTGTCACTCCATCTATTTTTGAAACAGATTTTTCGATACGAGTCGTACAGGCAGCACAATGCATGCCTTTTACTTCAATATGTGCGGTTTCGATCATAGCCTGGCCCCACTCCTTTCCTTCATCAATATTATTCATTCTATTAAAATCGATTTGTATTTAGAACGAATGGCAGCAGAGCTGGTAAAAGCCTGTATTAATTTTTTTCTCCCATATGCAGTGCGGCTTTTAATGAAATTTTGTGAATACCTAGCATTAGAATGCCTGCCATGAGTTGATCAAGCCTAGTATTGACTAAGGGAGGAAAAAGTGTATGAGAACTAGAATGAGAGGGTAAACAAAGTTTTGTCATTAATTGAGTTAAAAACGGATTATTCATCCCATCAATTAAAGCATTGAGGATAAAAACTGAGCAGGCTGGCAATAAAAGAAGTCCGCTTAGGAAAGCATAACGTTTTTTAGTCTCGCTATATGTCCGTAGTTTTTTAAACGGTGAGGTAATGGGCCACCACATACGAAAGGCTAAGATAAATAGTAAAAAGAAATAACTATTATGAATGGCAGGATGATCAGAGATAAGGCTTAATATTGTTGGTAAATGATACATGGAAAATAGGATTGCAAAAATAAAGAGTGCCACGATAGGTTTTACAAAAAGAAAAGACCTGACTAGGATAACCGTCCACAATAGCTGATAAACGGGCTTTGGAATCCCTAATAATAATAATGGTGGAATAATAAAAAATAGAATGCTCATTTGGATCATATGCAAGCTGAATGAGAGGTGGCTAATGGCTGCAAAGGGGCTCCCAACTATCAAGACAAGTAAGCCTAGGCTGGAAAGAAAAAGAAATGGCTGCTTTTGAAGCATTGTGAATTTAGTCGTTTGTCTTACGAGTATTGTGTATAAAACGGCGATAAAGACGGCAGTCATTAATATAGGAATATTCCATTCTAATTCATTTCTAATTAATAATAAATAATCAAACATGCTTTTCCTCCTCATATCAGGATGAAATAAAATAAATTGGGGGCATTGCTGAAAAGCTTATATGATTATGGATATGATTTCTGATTATTATACATACCAAACCTTTAAACAAAGTTCACTACACACTTTCGTAATTCCAAAAAATAACATAAAATATAATAAAAGTGTTTCCAAGGAGAAGTGAAGATGAATACACTCATAAATACGCTTCAAAAGAAAAGAGTTAAGGTAACGAAGATTCCGAAATGGGGCACGTATTTACGGAATCAATGGGAGGAGAATTTTGCTAGTCATCTTAGTGAGGACGAGAAGGGTAAAATTCATTTGCATGACAAAGGTAAAAGCAGTGGATTCTTATGGCATATTTTCAGCTATGAAACAAAGGAATGCTTGAAAGAAGAACAGGCAAATGAAGCATTTAATCAATTACAAAAGCAGGCATGTTATGTTTTTCATCAGCATTCAAATGATGCGATAATCATTGAAAATGTATCTAAAATTACTGCTGAAGACTTTGAAAATGAACAGGATATTTATGTAGTGGATAAGGAATTTGCCTGGACTTACGTCAATACACACGAAAAAGGATTGTGCGGTCCATACTTTTCGTGGAAACAGGGAAGGTAATATTTTCAAATTAAAAGAGGGATCATATGCAGTTGTTTATCAAAAGGATAAGTCGAAACGAGGCAGTCGAAATCCTAAACTGGAAATACCCAGCACCTTATAATTTTTACAATAATGAAGAAAACGAGGAATCTATAAGGGAGTTATTAGGAAGCTCGTATTCAGTTGTCATTGACGAAAATGGTCGATTAATAGGCTTCTTTTGTACTGGGGATTCTGCCCAGGTGCCTGCTGGGACAAAGTATGGTGCCTATTCAGAAACATGTACTGATATTGGGCTTGGAATGAAGCCCGAGTTAACAGGGCAGGGAATGGGATATGCATTCTTTTCTTTTATCCTAAGGCATATCCATGGCGCATATAAGGAAGTTCCCCTTCGCTTAACGGTGGCGAAGTTTAATGATAGGGCGATACGCCTTTATGAAAAACTTGGTTTTAAGAGGAAAATAGAATTTAGTAATGGGTCTACCGCATTTATGACGATGATAAAAGATTCATAGGAGTGCTAAAGTGATTTATTTACCAATTAAATTTGTAAAAACCATTAAAGATGTGCATAAGGAAAAAGGGGAGAAGTGGTTACTTGAGTTTCAAGAGCTTATTCATGAATGTGAGGAGCGGTGGCATTTAAAAATCATGCCGCCGTTTGATTTGTCCTATAATTTTGTGGCGCCTGCTATTCGGAATGATGGATTGGAAGTAGTCATCAAGCTAACTGTTCCGAGTGAGGAATTTCTTTCTGAAGTAGAGGCCCTCGTTCTATTTAACGACCATGGTATGGTTAGGATCGTAGATGTTGATAGGATAAAAGGAGTTCTACTACTTGAAAGATTAAAGCCTGGCACGACCCTTGCCTCACTTGAGAATAATGAGGAAGCTGCTTATATTGCTTCTCAAGTCATGAAAAAGTTATGGAGCCCGGCTCCCAAATCTGTTCACATTCCGCATATTAAAGAGAGAGGAAAAAGTTTAGACAAAATTTATAAGGATAATCCTGAAGGACTCGGACCCATCACGAAAGAAATGCTGCAAGAAGCGACTGAAATCTTTAGGAAATTGGTGGAAACCCAGACCGAACGCTTTCTGCTCCATGATGATTTACATCATTATAATATTTTAAGGACAGGCACCGATTCTTGGCTAGCCATTGATCCTAAAGGGCTAATTGGAGATAGAGAATATGATGTGATTCAATTTTTACTAAATAAACTGCCAGATGATCAAATCATTGAAGTAATAGAAAAACGCATTGAAATCTTTGTAAAGGAACTGAACTTAGATAAAAATAGAATTCTATTATATGGCTTTTCTCATGCCGTTCTTGCAACATGCTGGTCTATTCAGGATAGTGGAACCTGGGATGAAGGTTTCTTCAAAGCGATCTATGTGTTTAAGGATTTAAGAAGTTATTAAAACGTGAAGCTAGACGGGGAATACTGTGAAAAGTCCAAGCAGTAGTGCTGGACGGCCATTTCAAGAGGGGAAAGCCTTAGAAAAGT
>NZ_JBALOZ010000112.1:315-4501 GCF_036965125.1 Bacillus sp. JJ1503 | reverse complement strand
CTAATGGTATTACCTTTTGAGGAAAGTATAACAAAGAGTGAATTAAAAGACAATACTAAATTTACAGAAAATTATAACATGTTGAAAAATAAAAAACTCATGATGGTTCCTCTAAAAATGTAAGTAATGAACAAACATTTTTTAGTTCCATCTTGAGCTTGTAGTTCACTTATAGTATTAATCGTTATTAATATCATACTCACTATTCAATTGTTTTTTTTGCTCTAAAACTTCAATTTCTGTATTACGCTTTACATGTTCTGACATGGATCGGTGGGCTTTTTCTGGATCCTGAGATATGATTGCAGCTGCGATAGCGGACAATTCATCAATCGCTATTTTACGGTATTGTTTATCAGCAACTTCTGCTAACATAAGGGATGCCCTATTAAAGACCTCATTAATGCCAAACATAATCGCTTCCCTAATAGAATTTTTAGAAGCTATAGCTATTTGGTTGTGAAAAGAAACATCAAGTTCAACTAACTTTTCCCAGGAACCATTTTCTGCTTCATTCTTATACAACTCTAGAATTCTTAATAACTCTGTGACATCTTCATCAGTTCTTCTTTTGGCCGCCCAAAATGCAGTTTCTGCTTCAAAACTTCCCCGAAATTCCGATAAATCTTCAATAGTTGCTCCTCGAAAACGAATTAAAGCATTAAAAGCTTTTGATAAATGAGTAGATTTCGAATCGGTTATAAATGTACCTCCACTTTTTCCTCTGCTTACTTCAACAATTCCCGCACCCTCCAAAGATCGTATCGCTTCTCTTAATGTAGCACGGCTTACGTTAAATACAACTGCCAGATCTCGTTCATTCGGGAGACGATCTCCTGGATTTAGACTCCCACTCGAAATAGCGTCTTGAATTTGTTCCGCAACGTCTTCAAAACCACGTATTTGTCGCGCTGCTGAAAATATCCCATGCATATTTTTTGAATCATTATTTGTATTCAACTAATCTATCTCCTTTTCTTAAGAAGTAACAATAACAAGACAGTTTATAGAAAAAGGTCATGATGAACTTACTTTATTTTTCCTTTTATTAGGTAAACCTTCACGTAATATATGTTATGAAAAAAATCCCACCTTGTAAAGCTGATAACTTGGTTAACGTAAAGGAACAACTTTGTACTATGATTTACATAAAGATATTCTATTTTCCTAGAGTTTTGAACCCAATTCTGCCATGAAACAATTCACAAACCTATTTATCTCTTATCTTCTAAGACTGGATTCAGTGGGTGTATATATCTAGAGCATTAATAAAACACTGTTTGTTCTTTACTTTAATACTTTTTAAATTTTCTGTATTTTTAGTATTGTCTTTTAATTTCCTCTTTGTTATACTTTTTCCAAAAGGTAATACCATTAGTCCATTCTTTTAAATCAGTGTACTTCAAGTTAGTGATGAAAATCAAATGCTTTAATGGAAAAACTAAGTTTTATTGATTTTTCTTTTAATTGGGTTGTAATTTTTTTGAATTATTTGGTAGATATACTGTTTTCCAAAATCCTTAAAGAAAGGAGGTCTATTTATGATTAACTTTAATAGGTGGATTGACAGGCTCAATAAATTCCTAGTATTTGTAATAGGGATTCTATTGATAGTAATGGTTTTAACCATTTCTTTTCAGATTATGGTTAGAATGATTTTTCCTAAGTTAGGAATCCAATTTTCAGCACCTTGGGCAGGTGAATTGCCAATGTATTGTATGATTTGGCTAATCTTTTTAGGTGCTGCAGTTGCAACAAGGAATAACAAACTAATTTCAGTTGATATACTTCAAACGAATCTCCCTCCAAAAGGGAGAAAAATAGTTAACTTAATTGCTATGAGTCTATCAATTGTCTTTTTTGTTGGTCTACTTATTGCTGGTTATCACTGGGCAATGTTTGGAATGACTGAGACATCTACTTCAATGGGAATTTCAATGTTTTATGTGTATGTATCATTACCAGCTAGTGCACTAGTGATGATTTTAAATTCAGTAGCACACCTATTCGATGAATTTATAATTAAAGAAACTTTAAAAGTAAATGAACTAACTCAAAATGCAGATTTTAGTGTATAACACCAATAATTCTAGGGGGTAATTCTATGAGAAAGAGATACTCTATAATCTTTTTCATGCTAATCATTATTTTGGGTGCTTGTAGTGGAAATAAAGAAGCGAATACGGAAAATGGCAAGGAGAATGCTAGTAAAGCTATAGAGTTGGATTTAAGTCATGTATTAACAGAGGATTCAAGTTTCCATGCTGCTGCAAAAAAATTGTCTGAATTAGTTGAGGAAAGAACTTCTGGCGAGATCAAAATTAAAATATTTCCTGCTGGTCAATTAGGAGGAGAGGTCCAAAGTATTCAAGCTGCAAGAAATGGGAATCAGGATATTATTATCACCGGAACACCAGCATTAACAGCAACTGCCCCTGAATTTTTAGCCTTAGATCTACCCTATTTATTTGAAAATATAGATGAAGCAAACGGGTTTCTTCAAGGTTCTTCTGGCGAAGCCTTATTAAGCGGATTATCAAAGTATGGTCTTGTAGGATTAGGCTTTAATTCCGCTTTAGAAAGAAACGTTTTCTCAAAGAAACCAGTAAAGAATCTAGATGATTTTAAAAATTTGAATATTCGTGTAGTACAGTCAGATGGATATATTAATGCCTATAACTCTCTTGGGGCACAGCCAACACCGATGCCCTATTCTGAGGTTTATTTATCGCTTCAACAAGGGGTTATCGATGCTGGAGAAGCAGCTGCTGATACTATGATTACTGATAAGTTTATGGAGGTTTCCTCCCATTATAACTTAACCAAGTCTCATTTTTATCCAGTTGTCTTATTGATGTCAGAAAAGTCAATGGAAAAGTTGAGTAAAGGACAACAAGAAATAATTAAGCAATCTGCAAAAGAAGCTACTCAAACTGGAATTGAATATTATAAAGATTCATATAAAAAATCGCTTGAAATATTGAAGGAAGAAGGAATTGAGATTGTTGAAACTGATATGGACTCATTTAAAAAGGCTACCCAAGGGTTAAGAGATGAGTTTATTAAAAATAATCCAAATCTCAGCCCTGACTTGGTTGAACTAATTAAAAAATAATATGCTTAAAATTTTATTAAGACTGTATGCCCGTTATTTTTAGAAACATCATTCTGACCTATGAGAATATAAAATGAACTGAGGTGAGATGAGTTAATGGTTGGTACTTTGTTTTCAGGATTTTTCGCTTTTCTTATCATCGGTATTCCAGTAGCAGTTGCTCTAGGTGGGGCGGCCTTCATTGTTTTATTACTGGATGGATATAATCTTACGACAATTCCCCAAAAAGTTTTTGAAGGTTTGTCGCCTTATACACTTTTGGCCATCCCATTTTTTATTCTTGCAGGAAATTTAATGAGTTCAGGAGGAATTGCTAAAAGGTTAATAAACTTTGCAACTTCACTAGTAAGATGGATGACAGGTGGAGTAGGGGCTTCAACAGTACTAACAACCATGATTTTTTCAACTGTATCTGGATCCTCATCGGCCACAACTGCAGCAATTGGTACCATTATGATTCCTAACATGGAAAAGAAGGGATATGCTAGAAACTTTTCTGCGGCGCTATGCGCCGCAGCTGGTGAGATGGGTGCTATAATTCCTCCCTCAATTGTCATAATTGTATATGCCATGACAAGTGGAACTTCAATAGGAAAGATGTTTATAGCAACGATCATCCCTGGGTTAATGGTTGGAGTATTTTTAATGATTGCCAACTACTTGTATGTTAAATCTAATCATATTGATAAAGGTGTAAAAACAGAGACAAACATTTGGTTTAAAGAGGTTCTAGTTGCTTTTAAAGAATCTTTCTGGGCACTAATGATGCCTGTACTTATTCTGGGTGGAATATATTTTGGTATATTTTCGCCTACAGAAGTATCGGTAATTGCTGTAATTTACAGCTTTATTTTAGGGGTTTTTGTTTATAAAGAAATTAAACTTAAAGAAGTATTTCAGGTTATTACAAAGTCGGCTATTTCTACAGCAGTAATAATGATTATTGTTGGGTTTGCTACAATCTTTGCATATGTGTTGACCATTAATCAAATCCCACATCAGGTTGCAGAGTTTTTATTACAAGTAACCGAAAATCCAATTGTATTCCTATTATTAGTTAATATATTACTA
>NZ_JBALOZ010000112.1:0-292 GCF_036965125.1 Bacillus sp. JJ1503 | reverse complement strand
CGGCAATTATTATATTAACTCCAATACTAGCACCGGCAGCCATTCAATTCGGAATTGATCCCATTCATTTTGGGGTTATTATGATTTTAAACTTGGCGGTAGGTATGATCACACCTCCAGTAGGAGTCAATCTATTTATTGTTTCTGAAATTGCATCAGTATCAATTGTTAACTTAATCAAGCCTGCTCTGCTAATGATAGGTGTGTTATTAGTAAATTTATTATTAATAACATATATACCAATACTTTCAACCTGGTTGCCTTCATTCCTATAAAAGTAAAGCTAATTAAA
>NZ_JBALOZ010000111.1:0-20719 GCF_036965125.1 Bacillus sp. JJ1503 | reverse complement strand
TACTATCTTTTATTTCGCTAGTTTTTCAATAATATTAATAAATGGCATTTGCATTAGTTCCGACCAATCAACTCCATTCTTACTAATATCAGTGTGCAGTACAAAAGTTTACAAATGGATAAGTCTACAACCGGGACTCCATTAAACTCACCGGTTATGGTGTAAAATACACACTTATCAGAGTCAATATCAATGGTAAATCTATTACAAATTAACGCTTTAATAAACTTGGTAATAGAAATGTCTTAACCCTTGGTACATATGGGATAAGACGTTTTTTTATAATATCATAATTAACGTTAAGAAGGATTAACGCTCTTTTTGTTGAAATTATTCAACTAACGAAGCAGGAGAGTTGTGCGAAATTAATAAAACATAACGTCATTAAAGAGTATATTGTTGCTTAAAAAAGCACCAATAAATTTAGCGGCTTTTGTTATTATTAGGAAATGTGTATAGGAATGGGGCTTAAACATGCTAAAAAATTTATTATTTACTGGAATTACATTAAGTCTATTTTCGCTAGTTGGGTGTAGTGATGAGCAAAACGAAAAACAAGGTCAAGCTCAAAGTTTGGTAGAGGAAGTTGACATGGATATAAATGAAATAGAATCGTTGCAAACACAAAATGATTTTCTAAATGAACGTAATCAGCATTTAGTGACGACCATCAAGCAAGTGATTAATCATTTATCGGATGAAGAAATGTTGGAATTCGCCCAAAATCAGTTTTTATATGAGTTACAAGTTAATGGGGAATCTATTCCTAAAAACGGACGAGTAACTATTTCAGCGGGGGAAGTTGAAATTTTATTATCTGAAAAGATATTGGGGTACGATTTTTTACCAGACGAATGGTTAGATAAAGGAAGAGTTAGTGGGAATTATATTGACCATTTGTTAAATATCGATACTTCTAATTGGATACCAATCGGAATGGATGGCACTGTTAATACAGCACAAGGTTATCAGCTAGCAGATGTAAAAGCTGATCAAAAGTTCTCTTTTAATATGACAGAAGAATTAAGAGAACGATTGAAAATGGATACAAATTTAATACAAATTGAAGTAAAGTAAATTCTTTTTATTATATTTTTATTTCATCAATTAAAAGACAATGGAGGGATTAATTTGAATATAAAAGTGAATGATGTATTTCAAGCTATTGAATCCAACGATCTTGCTGCATTAGAAAAGGCTCTTATATCTAACCTATCTTTATCAAATATAGAAAATGAGCAAGGATTAACACCACTAGGAATTGCATCGCATTTTGGAAATAAAGATGCTGTACAGATCCTATTAAATTACAATGCAGATATTAATGCCGTTTCTCATTCAAAGATAGAGTTTATTCCTTCAAATACAGCTCTTCATGCCGCAATCGCAGGAGAAAGAAATTTAGAAGTCATTGAACTCCTGTTAAAGAATAATGCGAAAGCAAATATTTTTGATAGCAATGGGCATACAGCGCTACATACTGCTGCATTTCATGATAATAACTCGGACCTGATTAGTCTTCTTATTAAACATGGTGCTTCTGTACATGCAAAGGTTGATGGTGGAAAAACGGCATTGGAAATAGCGATAGAACAAGGGAATAATCAAGTTGCTAAACTGTTGCGTCATTATGCTGGATTAGCCTGACAAAAAATGTCAATTTGATTCATTTCGAAAAATCAAGGATTGGTATCTTTTATGTTAAAATAAAATGAAGGTGATTGTGAAAATTTGAAATGGCAGGACAGGACAATATGGCAAAGAATGGTAATCGGTCAAGTATGGATAACTATGCTTTCAGGAAAGCAATAACAAGAGATGTTGATGAAATATATCATCTTATAGAAAAGCGGATAATATGGATGGATAAAAACAATTTAAATCAGTGGAATAGAACAAATTATCTCGAATCGTATCCAAGAGCCTATTTTATAAACAAAGTTGAAGCTGGTCAACTTTACGTTATGGAAGATAAACTGATGGGTAAGGTTGTTGGTGCGGTCGTATTGCTCGAAGAAGATAAGCGATGGACTAACGATGGGTCAAAAAATTACTATATTCACAACCTAGTTAGCGATACAGAGGTTCCAGGTGTTGGGATAAAAATGATAAACTTATGTGAACAGATGGCACTTGATAACGGTGTCGATGCGGTTAGATTAGACTGTCAGGCTTCAAACACCAAGCTTAACGAGTATTATGAAAGACTTGGATATATGTATGTTGGTGATGTACAAGAAGGCTGTTATTTTGGGAACAAACGGGAAAAGAAACTAGAAAAATTTATGTTGAATTAGTTTAATGTTACATTATCTTGAAATGCTGAAAGACCGACTCAAAAGTCGGTCTTTTTCTCTCTGATTACATTACTGGTGATAGTGTCAAAATAACATCCATTTGAAGCATAAATGGGAAAATTTTTTTAATGAAAATGCTGTCATCCTTTTTTCCGTGACTCCACATTCTTTTTAAGTTTCTGTGTGTAATAAATATTTTGAGTTTTGCGGGAATATAAAGTAAGGAGTTGCTTTTTAGGAGATCATGAAAACGGAAATGGAGGAGCCTATCACTATGTGCTATGCGTCATTTAAAATCCGCATTTACGCTTTCTTATTAGATTATCTCCTTATCGTTATATACGGCATTTTTGTTGTAGCAACGATTTCTTTTGTATTTCGATCAGCTATAAACCCCTTATTTTCAAGTTCCCCAGTAACAGCTGAACTGACAGGTTTTTTTATGATGACGCTGCCAGTTTCGCTTTATTTTATTTTAAGTGATTGTTCTAAATGGCAGGGAACATGGGGGAAGAGAAAACTGGGCATCCGTGTTGTTGACGGTGTCGCTCAGCGAATTGGATTCGGTCGCTCAGCTTTGCGAACAGCTATCAAGTTTCTTCCTTGGGAGGTTGCTCATTTCGGTATATGGAGATTAATGCTTCCAACTGACTTCTCAGAGATTACTATTTATGTGATTCTGAATGCTGTCAATCTTGTAATATTAGTATATTTAATAATTCCACTTACTAATAAAAAAAGGAAAAATGTTTATGATTGGGTAGCGGGTACGGAAGTAATTCACTGATCTATAAAAAAATTGTTAGTATTTACAAAATGCAATGAACACGATTCACTTAAACGTTGGATAACAAGCCTTTATTTGTTATTCGGCGTTTTTTTTTTATTTCACCCTGTCCTTTTCTCCAAACTCTCTATATATAAAGATTGAAAGCCGTGAGCAAATGGAAGATCTCAGATTGGTCAGGTGATTGAGAGCTGCTTTTAAAAAATAGAAGGATTGGAGGCAAACGAATGAGCAAACTATTAATCAATGAAAATCCAATTATGATTATTCCGTCTTTGGCTTTGAAGATGGGGTTAAACGAGGCGGTGGTTTTGCAGCAGATTCATTATTGGCTAGTGAAGAGTTCACATGTAATGGAGGGGCGAAAGTGGATTTATAACACGTATAAGGAATGGCATGTGCAGCTGCCGTTTTGGTCGGAGAGTACGATTAAGCGGACAATTAAGTCGCTAGAGAATCAAGGATATTTAATTGCTGCTAATTTTAATCGTTCGAAAATGGATCAGACGAAATGGTACAGCATCGATTATGAGAAGCTTTCAGAATTGGATGGGCATAATGAGCAGCCGTCTGATCAGAATGAGCTTAACAGCTCTTCAGATTGCACTGAACAGGAAGGCAGGATGACACAAGCAATACCAGAGATTCCTACAGAGACTACAACAGAGATAAATAATATCCCTTTTTCCGAAGTGATTCAATACTTGAATGACAAAACGAATGCCACTTACAGAGCGGGGACGAGAAAATCGATGGAGCTCATCCGCGCAAGGTGGAAGGAAGGCTTTAGGCTGGATGATTTTAAAAAGGTGATTGACCTGAAGGCGGCAGAGTGGCTGAATGATCCGAATTGGAATAAATATCTCAGGCCAGAGACACTGTTTGGGACGAAGTTTGAATCGTATTTAAACCAGAAATCGCCGAAGAAACAGTGGCGGGAGGAGGATTTTGATTTAGATGACTAAGCGGGAAACATTTCATTTAATGACATTGATTTCAATGTATTACGAGCAGTTTGAATTGAATCAGGAAAAGGTTAATTTGTGGAATCAAGTGTTGAAGGGGTTTTCCGTTGATCAGCTGCACAGAAACTTGCTTGACTTTGTAGCAGAATCTCCTTATCCTCCGAAGATTTCGGACTTGATTAGAAAACCAGCAGCCGTTTCCCGAGTTGTCCCAAGCTGTGATGATACGATGCACATTTTACACATTGACTACAGACCAGCTAGTAGGGAAGTTGTAGAGAGAGAACTTGCCAGAATGAGAAAAATATTAGGAATTAGACGGGGTGAGGGCTAATGCAGGAGTACGGGCTCTTTAATCAGAAAGNNGTTAAGGCCCGATCAGTTTTACTTGAAAGAATTACAGCGGCTATTTGCAGCCATTCAGCAACTCGATGTGAAGGAAAAGCCGATTAATCTGATTTCCGTTATGGAAGAAATTGGCGTGGAAAACCTCGGAAGCGTTGGTGGAATTAGCTACATAAACGATCTTGCTTACGGTGTACCCTCGACAGCCAAATTCCGTTATTACGAGGACGTAGTGAAGGAATATGCTCAAAAGCGGAAAGCAGTCGAAATTGCTGGCCGAATCAGGGATGATGTATCTGCTGGAGATATTGCGACCACACTTCGCGAAGGGATCCATGACTTAATGCTGATAGAAGATCATCTCGGTGATGACGAGCTTGGCGAGATCATGCCATCTTTAATCGATTTGTATACAGATAGTGGAAAGGATCTCGGTGATATTACGGGTATTCCAGCTGGTTTTAAGAAGCTGGATCGACTGACAGGCGGGTTTCAAGAATCAGATTTGATTGTCGTTGGAGCGCGCCCGAGTGTTGGGAAAACGGCTTTTGCCTTAAATATTGCCATGAATGCCTCGGAAGACGATATTGTCCTTATTTTTTCATTGGAAATGTCGAAGAAGCAGTTGTTAAAAAGAGCGGTCAGCAGCTTAGGGAAGATAAGCTCGATGAAAATGCGGAATCCAAGGAGACTTTTTAATGAGGAGGATTGGGAGAAATTCTCTCATGCGATGGGGATGGTATCGAAAGCGAATTTGCATATTTTTGATGGAGCGGGCATGGATGTAAATTATATTTGGTCAAAGCTGCGAAAGATAAAAAGGGAGTACGGTGGTCAGAAAAGAATCCTTGTCGTCATTGATTATCTGCAATTAATTGTCGGAGATCCAAAGCATCAATCGAATCGGCAGGCAGAAATTAGCGAAATTAGCAGGAAGTTAAAGCATATGGCAAGAGAATTGAATGTTGTTGTGATCGCACTTTCCCAGCTGAGCAGGGGCGTTGAAAGTAGGCAGGATAAACGCCCGATGCTTTCTGACCTGCGTGAAAGCGGCCAAATCGAACAAGATGCCGATGTCATCGCCTTTCTCTACCGCGATGACTATTATCATAAACAGTCAAAGAAGCAGAACATCATTGAAATCATTCTTGCCAAGCAGCGGAATGGACCGATCGGGACGGTGGAGCTAAGGAGTATGGGCGGTTTGGGGATTTGGTGAGTAGAGAGGAATAGGCGTTTGATTAAGAAAAGGGAATCCTTTTGTTACATGGATCTAATTTATTCATTGTATCTATTAATAGACAACTAATCTTATTTTATAAGAAGCAATAGTGGCATTTGCTCCCTAATATCAACCACTTCATTCACCCATTTTAGAAATCACTTAGTAGGCCGGATGGAGTTGCAAAACAGTTAGGAATTGATACATAATTTAGACAATAAACGACATAAAAGAAATTTTGTTTATTATATTAATAAAAATGACGAATTATTTATTAATAGATTGAGGTGTTATAATTTGATACAATCCAAGATAATATTTCTGGGATAAATTTGAAGGGAGGAATTATTTGATGGAAAGCGTTAACCATGATAAGAAACTCCAATTTTATGGAGGGAAAATTGGTGGTTGGATACCACTTGGTTCACTCGTTGTATTTATGCTTGCTTTTGTTATTACTGATAATATTTCTTTAAAGGTGTTTTGGGCGGCCGGTTTTTTTGCATTGTCTTTAAGTTTCCTATTTTCAAAAGACAAGAAACAGTTTAGTGATGTTTCACTCAAAGGGCTGACTGATCCGATGTTTTCTGTTCTGGTGATGATATTTATATTTGCGGGTATTTTATCACATCTTCTTCGACAAAGTGGTCTGATCGATGGTTTGCTTTGGTTGAGTACTACACTTGGATTGGATGCTGCATATTTGCCACTAATTACCTTTTTGGCATGTGCGGCTATTTCAACTGCCACTGGTACTGCAGGAGGTACAGTAGCTACGGCAACTCCTATTTTGTTACCGCTTTCAGTAGGATTAGGCTGTGATCCTGCATTAATATTGGGCGCAATCATTAGCGGGGCGTTCTTCGGTGATAACTTAGCTCCAATTTCTGATACAACTATAGCATCATCTTTAACTATGGAATCTGAAGTCCCAAAAGTAGTTAAAAACAGGCTGAAATACTCTCTTATTGCAGGTTTTATTGCGAGTATTCTTTATGTGATATTCGGCAAGATGACTACAAATCAGTTACCTGAAACTCTAGTGGAAGATGCAGGTGGCCCAAAGACATTAATCATGCTAGTAATACCAGCTATCATGGTATTCCTTATGATCAAAGGAAAAGACTTGGTTACTGTACTACTGACCTGCAACCTTGTTGCAATTATTTTAAACATTTCCATGGGATTTATGTCTTTAGAATTCATTATTAATATTGAAGGTCCAATAGTAGCAGGGATCTCAGGTATGCTCAGTATCATTGTTTTTCAGATATTCTTGTTTGCTTTACTTGAATTGACAAAAGCTAGTGGAAACTTTGAAGAATTTGTTAAAACTGCAGGTAGTCAGTGCAAGACCCCAAGGCAGGCCGAATTAATGGTAGCGTTCCTAACTGTCATGGGAACTGTAGCAACAGCTATTAATACAGTCGCAATCGTTATGATAGGACCTGTTGCTAATAAACTATTTAAGAAATTTAATCTGGATAGGAGACGCGGTGCAAATATTTTAGACGGTTTTTCATGTGCGACTGCAGGTGTACTTCCATACAATGCATCTATGATGGTTATGTTTGGTTTGGCCGTTTCATCTGGTGTATTATCAGAATCCTTCTCAGTTATGTCAATACCTATGTACTCATTCCACGCAATCTTATTGTTTGTAGTGTTCCTTATAAGTATTATTACTGGCTGGGATAGACGTTATGAAAAAGTTACGGGCAATGATATAGAAATTCTCAAAAATCCTATAAATAGTAACACAATAAGAAAAACAAGTTAATTACTTTTAGTATTCATTTAGAATATTAACTTTTGCTTTAAGACGTGTTATATGATTGATTTATGATTTATACTGCATAAGGTAGATCAATCAGGAGGTATATTATGAAAAAGGAATATATAGAAGCTTTCTTGGAAATTGTTAAAACACTTAATATTACTAAAGCTTCTGAAAATCTACATTTAACTCAATCTGCTTTAAGTAACCGTCTAAAGCTTATGGAAAATGAACTGGGTACGCAATTAATCATTCGGTTTAGGGGAAATCGTTTTATTGAACTTACTAAGCAGGGTGAAGAATTTATTGAGATCGCAGAACGTTGGATGCTATTGTTTAATGAAACAAAAAAATTAAAACATAATCTTGTACCGTCTTTAATAATTGGTTCAGTTGATAGCTTTCATAATACAGTACTATATCCTATATATTTGCAAATTTCCAAAAATGATGTGCCTGTTACTTTACAGGTTCGAACTCATCAATCAATGGAGCTTTATAAGTTTGTTGAAAATAGAGAAATTGATGTCGCATTTGTTTCCTTTGAGCGTAATGTTAGGAATGTAGTAATAGAACCTATTTTTAAACAGTGTATGTGTATTGCTATAAACAATGGTAATAAAGGAAAGCGAAATATTGGGCATCCAGCTGAATTGGATCCTAGCAAAGAAATTTTTATGAATTGGGGTAAGGAATTTGAGCATTGGCATAATAAATGGTGGGGTGAATCATTTTCGCCACAGTTAGAAACAGATTCTATGTCAGTTCTTAACCATTTCATGAATATTGAAAACAATTGGGCTGTTGTTCCTGTAAGTGCATTCAACACTCTGTTTTCGGAAAATTCAAATATAGAAATGTGTGATTTGGGATCTATGTCACCACCAGACCGTATATGCTATATGATTAAGCATAAACACAACATTTCACCAAGCCATAGTATGGGGTTGAAACTATTTGAACAATTATTGACGGATTACATCCATAACGATTCTTCACTCATGTCTGTTTAATAAGCATTTGCGTTCCAATCGATATAAATAGAATCGAAAGGAAGTTTAATAAAGAATGAGAAAGATATATTTAGATAACGCTGCAACATCACTTGTTAATCCACGTGTACTGGAAGTAGCAAAAAAATTTACAGACATGCTTCGAGACACTGATCTTTCTACTAGTGATGTAACTCGTGTTCAAAGAACTTCACTTGTAACTGCTCGTAAAGAGGTTGCAGACTTCATAGGATGTGATAGAGAAGAGATAGCATTAGTTCAATGTACATCACATGCTCTAGGAATTTTAGTTGATAGATTGCCATTGAAAAAAGGGGATAATGTCCTCATTTGTGATCTAGAATACCAAGCTTCTACTGTTTGTTGGAAAAGGCGGCAAGAAGAAGTTGGATTCGAGCTTCGTCAGGTTAAAACAAGTGGAGGAAAGGTTACTGCGGATGATTTTAGAAGGTATATCGATAAAAATACAAAGGTAATCCTGTTGGCATCAGTTCAAGAAATAAACGGATTTCGTGCAGATGTTAAAGAAATAGGAAAATTAGCAAAAGAGTATGGTTGCTACTATATAGTTGATGGTATCCAAGAAGTTGGTTCGCTGCAAGTAAACGTACGAGATATTGGGATGGATTTTTATTGTAGCGGGGGTAAAAAATGGTTAGGGAATCCGTTTGGCATGGGTTTTTTATATATAAAGCGTGAACATCTAAAGACTTTGAAACCAAGTTACTATTCCTATTTTGATATACAAGTGCCAAGCAAATATGCAGATTACTTAACTTATTTAGAAGATCCAAGAAGGCATCCTTTTGATGAGTACGTATTAGCAGAGGATGCATCTGTGTTTGAAATTGGCGGCTATGGTAATTATATTGGCGCTATGGGACTTTCTGAATCAATAAGTGTTTTAAATGACTTCGGTATGGAGAATGTCGAAAAGAAAATTTTATATCTAAATAAGAGATTATATGATGGTCTAAGTGAGTTGGGAGTATATTTAGAAAGTCCAGGAGAAGAAAAAAATATGTCCTCAATTGTATCCTTTAATTTTAATCAATTGAAGAACAGTACTATAGAAAAAGAGCGTAGACTTATACGTTATTTGCAAGATCATAATATATATGTCTCACTTCGCTGTTCTACTGGTGTGGGTGGCGTAAGGGTATCTATTCACTATTATAGCACTGAAGAAGAAGTAGATATTTTCCTTGCAGCTGTAAAGAGTTTTATGGAATTAGATAGAAATGTAGATTCAATCATGGAGGTAAAAAATGAACAGCGAAAATACAGGAATATTCTTTAATTCAGAACTGCAAAAAGAAATAAAGGATAAATTTTACTATGTTGATCATGATAATTTAGGTAGAAAAAGACTTTTTTTTGAAAACTCCGGTGGATCATTTCGCCTAAAATCTGCAGTCGAGGCTAAATCCCGCTACGAAGAAATACCTGATTGCCCAGAAAGGATTCATGACACAGCACTGATGCTTCAAAAGGTTAAAGAGGACGGTATACGTGATATAATGCAGGTAATTTTCGGGGCCAAAACAGGTAGTTTGGTAACAGAGCTAACTGCATCACAGGTAATGTTTCAAATTACACAGGCAATAGTTGAAAATGTACCTGGTACTAATGTGGTTACAACTTCTATAGAACATCCATCAGCATATGATTCAGCCAAGTATTATGCTGAAAAGACAGGAAAAGAGTTACGTGTTGCTATGGCTAATCCAAATACAGGTGGTATAGATACAGACGAGATTATAAGACATATAGATGAAAACACTTGTTTGTTGAGTGTTATCAGCGCATCAAACATATCCGGTAATATCATAGATATGGAAGAAGTAGTAAGAGAAGCTAGAAAAATCAAACCTGATTTATATATTATTTCAGATGCAGTGCAGCATATGCCACATGCTGTTTTGGAGGTAGAAAAATTTCAGCTTGATGGAATCAATTTTGCCCCATATAAAGCATTTGGTGTACGAGGTTGTGGATATGGATATATCTCGGATCGCGTTGCAAAACTTCCACATCATAAATTATTTGCAAAGCCTGAAAATGAATGGGAACTTGGCACATTCCCTCATCCAAATTTTGCAGCAATTAGCGCTGTCGTGGACTATGTTTGCTGGATAGGTGAACATTTTACGGATTCCAAAGATAGACGTCATTTATATGTTGCTGGTATGACACATATTCATCTTCATGAAAGAGCTTTGTTGCAACGCATGTTGGAAGGAACTAAAGATGTCCCGGGATTGCGTCATATCAAGGGAGTAAATGTTTTGCTGGATTCACAGGAATTGATAAATCGAGATCTAATTTCGGCAATTAGCTTAGAAGGTTTAGGTTATACTGAAGCGGTTGCGCAATACTATAAACGTGGTGTCACGGTATACGAGAGAGTAAATACAAGTCTATATTCTAAGCGCATTATCGAATCTTTAGGTTTAGATGGTGCAATCCGAGTTTCACCATTACACTGTCATGATGCAAGTGATATAGATGAATTCTTAAAGATCACATCACATTTAGTAAAAGACTTATCCAAACAAATACTAGTTTAATATTATTATGCAATTCTTTAGTATATAAGGTTAAAAAACATAAATTCCTCAAATCTCGAAATAAAAAGATTAGAACCCGTTCGTATTTTGTTAAATAGAATAAAAATCGGTATAGAAATAAAGAAAACAATAATAAATCAGAATGATGCACTAAGAAAATATATCATAATTTAGATTGTTTACAAAGGCTCTCTAAAATAAGGTAGAAGCTTTAGAGAGTGGTACAAAAGAGTAAAGCTATAAGGAACTAATCGGAAAAACTTCCGATTAGTTTTTTTGAGGTAAAAGGAGTAATAACAATGAAATGGGTAGGGGGTTTGCAATTATACCTAGATCGATATATAAAACTAATTATCCTGTAGCAAGGTCAGCATTATTTCCTTTTTAGGGCCATTATCTGGAATTAGATCTCAAACAAAACTATAATCTACATATACATAAAGGTTTAGGAAGTGGTTTAAATTTTTAGTGCAATCATTTTGTTTATAATTGCAGGAATAGCTGAAATTGGTGGGGGCTATTTGATTTGGTTATGGTTAAGAGAAGGAAAACCTTTTTACTGGGGAATTGGGGGTGGAATAGCATTAGCTTTATACGGTGTAATCGCTACTTTCCAATCCTTTCCGTCATTCGGTAGAGTTTATGCTGCTTACGGTGGTGTATTTATTGTTCTATCTGTTCTGTGGGGATGGGGCATTGATAAAAAAACACCCGATTTATATGATTGGCTAGGTGCTGGGATCTGTTTAATAGGTGTTTCGATCATGTTATTTGCACCACGGCAATAGCATATTTGTTCACAGGAGATTGCCTCGGATCGCTAAATTTCTTCAATTTACTTCAGTTTCACGGGACGAGTTCTGAAATATAACAACATCCTTATGAATAGACGAAAACAGCAAAGTAATAGAGTATTCCTTTTAATAGGGAATGCTTTTTATTTTGTCAAAAATCAAAAGAAACAATAATAATACAATCAAAATCAATATTTATTTATTGTAAAACGATAAATAAAGTATTAGAATTATATTAACAATAAATAAATGAGGTGCTTAATATGAATAGAGAAACACTTTTTTTAAAGTTCGTTGTTGTACTTATGGGAATCCCCGTTCTTGCATTGTGCATCTTTTTGGTTCCGGAGATAGGGAATGTTACTGCAAAATTGCTTCCAGAGATTGCTTATATAAAATATCTCGTTTCCATCGTTTTTTATGCATCCGCGATCCCTTTTTACATTGCTTTGTATCAGGCTTTCAAACTTTTACGCTATATTGATAAAAGTGAAGCTTTCTCGCAAATTTCTGTAATAGCTTTAAAGAAAATCAATCGCTGTGCCATCACAATCAGTATCTTGCATGTGCTAGTCTTGCCGCTCTTCTATCTCTTTGCGGAAGTAGACGATGCCCCAGGTGTCATTTTTGTTGGATTGGTTGTTCCTTTTGCTTCCATGGTGATTGCCGTTTTTGCCGCTGTTCTTCAAAAGCTGTTAAAAAATGCAATCGATATAAAATCAGAAAATGATTTAACGGTTTGAGGTGAAAACAATGGCGATTATAATCAATATTGATGTGATGCTGGCTAAAAGGAAAATGAGCGTAACAGAACTTTCGGAGCGCGTTGGAATCACAATGGCTAACCTTTCTATCTTGAAAAATGGAAAGGCAAAAGCCATTCGATTTTCAACTTTAGAGGCGATTTGTAAGGCTTTAGACTGTCAGCCTGGGGATATTTTAGAATATAAAAATGACGAAGACACTAAAGAATAATAAAATAGCTAAATGAAAAAGGGTTTGGTAAATATCCAAGCTCTTTTTGTATGAAATGAATTGTTAATTGCTGTGCTAATTTGAACTTCGATTTGATAGAATAAATGGAAAATTGCGGTTATATGTTAAGATAAGTTTATAGATGTCAAGATATAAATTTAAACGGGAGGTTAGTTTAATTATGGAATGTTTAATGTAGAAACTATATAGGTACAAAAATGAATGTGTCCTATGGAAGCCAAAAAAAATTTTAATGATTTTCCTAGCATTGAAACAGACCGTATTAAACTTAGAAAAACAACTTTAAAAGATGTTGATGATATTTATTTGTATGTATGCTTCAAATGAAGATGTTTCAAAGTATGTTTCTTGGGACACGCATAAAACATTATCAAACACTCAAAAGCTGTTGAGTTAATATTAAAGCAGTATTAAAACTAAATAAAAAAATGTACTCTATTTTAAGAGAAGAATTACAAAGATTATGAAGAATGTACTTAAAGTAGCGGGTAGCGTTTCGACAATAAGTGGAGACGCTTTTTTACTTACTGGGGGCTGGTAAGAATGGGAGCTAAAAAACAGCCAAATTAATATAGAATTGGGGATAGAAATATGGATTTGATGGATATTCAACCAGTTGCTCAGCGGATTGCCGATGCGATAGCAGCTGTTTTGAAGATTGAAGTCGAAATTGCAAACCATCATTTTATAAGAGTTGCAGGTACAGGAGAACACAAAGTAAGTGTCCTTCATAAAATGGAAGGCGATTTAGTCTATCAATCGGCAATTCGAACTGGCCAACCAGTTATAATTGAAAATCCAGGTTATGAACAAGTTTGTGAAAGGTGTGTATTTTTCAGAAATTGTTCAGAAACTGGAGAAATATGTGCTCCTATTAACTTTAACGACCAACCAATCGGTGTAATCGGTTTATTGGCATTTAATAAGGAGCAACGAAAGAGGTTGTTCGAAAACACGGATGGAATTCTAACATTCTTGGACAAAATGGCCGATCTTTTAGCTAGTAAATTACATGAACATGATATGATTCATCAGCTTACTAGAAACTCAAAGAAGATGGCAAAAATAATGAATCTCGTTAACCAAGGAATTATTGTGTTAGATAAGAATGGAAACGTTGAAGAAATGAACTTAAAAGCAGAAATGCTATTAGGTATCCATGATAATAGTTCATCCCAAGCTGATGTGAAGAAGGTATTAGAGGAAATGATTCAGGGACCTGAAACTAGTAAGACCATAAGCATTTCCATTAACAAGGAAGTAAAATCTTTATTTATGAATAAGCAAAGACTTTCTATGCCTGGGCGTTATTCCGATTATTTACTAATCATTCAAGATGTAAATGAAATTCGCTTTTTAGCAGAAAAAACAACAGAAAGCCAAATGAAGCCATTTGAGCGAATAGTAGGGGCTAGCCCGCAAATTAAAGAGGTAAAAGAGTATGCTTATAAAGTTTCCCAATCTCAATCTACCATTTTAATTCAAGGTGAAAGCGGGACTGGGAAAGAGGAATTTGCTAGAGCTATACATCTTGCAAGTACGCGTAAAGAAGAGCCCTTTATTACGGTAAACTGTGGTGCTATTCCAGAGCATTTGTTGGAAAGCGAGTTATTTGGCTATGAGAAAGGTGCATTTACCGGTGCAAATAATAATGGCAAACCTGGTAAGTTTGAATTGGCTCACAAAGGCTCAATATTCCTCGATGAAATAGGAGAAATGCCCTCATTGTTGCAAGTTAAACTATTGCGGGTTTTACAGGAAAAAGAAATTGAGCATCTCGGAGGGACTTCACCTATACCGGTTGATGTACGTGTGATAGCTGCCACGAATAAGGATTTACATGAAATGGTAAAAAAGGGCACTTTCAGAGAAGACTTGTATTTCAGATTAAATGTCATTCCTATTATCATCCCCCCTATAAGGAGTCGAAAAGAAGATATTCTAGTCCTAGGTGAGCATTTTATATCCAAGTTTAATGAGCTTTTTCAGGCAAATGTTTTGGGCTTTGGAGAAGATGTTAAAGAACTAATGTTAAATTATCCGTGGCAAGGAAATGTGAGAGAATTAAAGAATTTCATTGAGTATTTATTTAATTTTATTAATAATGGATGGGTAACAATGGACGGAGCCCAAGAATTAATTTTCCGTAAATTAGATATTAATAAGGGCAATAACACAAGTACTGCTCCTTCATTTTCTCTTCACGAGATGGAAAAAGAGATGATCATAAAAGCACTGGATTACGTTAGTCATCATGGGTTAAATATCGAAAATGCAAGTCAATTATTAGGTATTGGAAGAGCAACTTTGTTCAGAAAAATAAATAAGTATCAAATTGATACTTAGTATCGTTTTGGTACTTCGACAGATTCTGTTAAGTTTACTGAAATTTCAAAACAAAGAGCAATCATTTAGTCTCATTATGATACTGAATGATTGCTCTTTTTATATGTAAACCCTTGTTCTATAGGGTTTTCTAACTTGGCATGATATTTGCATATTCTTACAGTGAAAAGATAAAAGGGAGGATGTACATGATTCAACAAATTCAATCAAATAAAGCACCAAAGGCTGTGGGTCCATATTCACAAGCTGTTATCGTAAACGGAGTTGCTTATTTATCTGGAATGTTACCCTTGGACATTGAACAAGGGAATATTGTAGGGATTACAGCTGCAGAACAAACAGAGCGAATTATGAATAATATTATCGGACTTTTGTCTGAGTTAAACATTGGCTTGAAGGAAGTTATAAAAACAACTATATTTCTAGATTCAATTGAGTCATTCCAAAGCGTTAATGAAGTATATGGCTCTTATTTTACCACCCATAAGCCAGCAAGAAGCTGTGTCGAGGTTTCAGCTATTCCTAAAGGGGCACTAGTTGAGATCGAGGTAATCGCAAAAATAGATTAGGAGGCTTTTTACATGCAGAAAACAATAAATTCCGTAATGAGGTATGCGAAAAACAACTTTTATTCACCTGAATATAACGAAGAGGATTTAATAGTATTTTCAGAAGGGGGCATAAAAAAAGTCCTTCAATTTCAAAAGACACATAGCTCTTACAATGAAACCCCTTTGTATCAATTAAAACATTTAGCTAGGCATTTAAACGTTGCTGATTTAAGAGTAAAGGATGAATCACAGCGATTTGGTCTCAATGCGTTCAAGGTAATGGGCGGAATATACGCTGTGGCGAAGTATCTGGCTGATCAACTGGGAGAAAGTATTGAGGATCTTTCCTTTGAAAAATTACAATCTTCTAAGATCAAAGAAAAGCTTGGAGAATTAACTTTTATTTCAGCGACTGATGGAAACCATGGACGTGGAGTCGCCTGGGCAGCAAGGGAGCTTGGGCATACATGTATCATTTATTTACCAAAAGGTTCTTCAATACAGCGTTTGACAGCAATCCGTGATGAAGGAGCTACCGCAGATATCACTGAAGTCAATTATGATGAGACAGTTAGAATGTGTGCAGATTTAGCTAATAAAAATGGCTGGATCATGGTGCAGGATACAGCTTGGGACGGTTATGAGGAAATCCCACTTTGGATTATGCAGGGCTATGCTTCGATGGCAACGGAAATTGTGGAACAGATAAATCAAGACAATGCAGAACCACCAACGCATATTTTCCTTCAAGCAGGAGTGGGTTCGTTTGCTGCTGCGATTGCCGGTTACATGGTTCGTTATTATCGAGATAATCCTCCAATTATTGTTGTTGTCGAACCAGACCAAGCTGATTGTTATTATAGATCGTTTTCAACTAAAGAAGGTAGTAGAGAAATTGTTACAGGAGAAATGAATACAATTATGGCGGGATTAGCTTGTGGGGAACCAAATACAAGAGCATTTGAGTTATTGCGTCATTATGCTATAGGAGGATTCTCTTGTAATGATAGTATAGCAACACTCGGAATGCGTGTGTATGGTAATCCAATTAAGGATGATCCGCGTATTATCTCCGGAGAGTCAGGTGCAGTGACTTTAGGGGTACTTTACTACTTACGCAAATTAATAGACGATCCTAAAGTTTGTCAGGAGATTTCGCTAGATGCTAATTCACGAGTCCTACTTATAAGTACAGAAGGGGATACAGATCTAGCAAAATATCAACAGGTCGTATGGGAAGGGCTTTGCCCAAATTAATTCTTAGCGAAGGAGGAGAAAGTAATGTTGTCCGAAAGCGGAAAGCAAATGGTGATTTCTCTTTGTCAATCTCTAGTAAAAATACAGAGTTATTCTGGTGATGAGAAATTAGTGGCACAAGAAATTGAAAAGATTGGGAAACTGAAAGGATTCGATGATGTAATTGTTGATGACTATGGGAATGTCATGCTTGTTATGGAAGGTGATCAACCAGGGCCAACTGTGTTGTTTGATGGTCATATTGACACAGTACCTGTTAATCGTGGTCAATGGACAATAGACCCTTTTTCAGGAGAAATAAAAGATGGAAAAATATATGGGAGGGGTACATCTGATATGAAAGGGGCAGTCAGTGCGATGATTGCCGCTAGTATAAATTTCAATAAAAATAATAATAAATCTTTCCCAGGTAAAGTAGTCGTATCGTGTAGTGTGCACGAAGAGTGTTTTGAAGGGGTTGCGACAAGACGAGTTAGTGAATTAGTTAAACCTGATTTTGTTGTAATTGGGGAGGCAACAAATTTACAGCTTAACCGTGGACAACGGGGACGTGCGGAAATCGTAATCGAAGCGATTGGTAAACCTGCCCATTCCTCAAATCCTAATAAAGGGATTAATGCTGTTTATCACATGACAAAACTAATTTCGGCTATTCGTGACTTGCCTGTCCCCGAACATGAAGTGTTAGGTGAAGGGATTTTAGAATTAACAGATATAAAATCATCTCCTTTTCCGGGTGCATCTGTTGTTCCATCATTATGCACAGCAACATTTGACCGTCGTTTATTAGTTGGGGAATCAAAAGAATCCGTTCTGGCTCCAATTCAAAATTTAATAGATAAACTTCAATCAGAAGACCCTGATTTCAAGGCAACAGTTAAATTTGCTTATGGAGAAGAACGATGCTACACAGGGGCGTTAATAAGTGATGAACGTTTTTTCCCAGGATGGTTATTCGAAGAACAGGAAGATTTTGTGCAAGCTCCCTTGAAAGAGCTTAAACTGCTAGGTCTTCCAACAGCGCTATCCCACTATTCCTTCTGTACAAATGGCAGTCATTTTGCAGGGGAAATGTTGATTCCGACAATTGGCTTCGGACCTTCCCCTGAATCTATGGCACATATTGATGACGAATATATCGAAATCGATCAATTATTGAAAGCAACAGCTGGATACACAGCTATCATGAAGGCTTTGACATTTATGAAAACACCTGAAAAGACAAATTCGGGCTCCACGAACTAGTAGAAACAAAAAGGAATTGAAATACAGCAACATTTATTGTTTTTCTCATGATAATGACATCATTTGTTATATAAATAAAATAATATTTTAATATGGGGGGTTCATCGTGATCGATCAAATTGTAAACAATGTTGTCAGTTGGCTGTGGAGTCCAATTCTAGTTGGTTTTATTGTTTTCTGTGGAATTTATTTTAGTTTTCGTACAAAATTCCTGCAGATTCGGCACATTAAGGAAATGGCAAGACTTATTATTTCTGGTAAGGGATCCGATGCAGGGGTATCTTCATTTCAAGCACTAGCGATGTCTTTATCAGTCCGTATCGGTGTAGGGAATATTGCAGGTACCGCAACAGGTATTGCGTATGGAGGACCAGGTGCTGTCTTTTGGATGTGGGTGATTACCTTTTTTGGTGCAGCTGCAGCTTTCGTTGAGTCTACGCTTGCTCAAATCTATAAAGAAAAGCAAGATGGTGAGTATCGCGGGGGGCCTGCTTACTATATCGAAAAGGGACTTGGATTGAAATGGTTTGCCATCATTTTTGCAATCGCAACACTTCTTGCAATGTCAGTTTTGCAACCAGGGATACAGGCAAATGCAATTGCTGATGGAATGAAAAATGCGTTTGGGATTGACAAAACAATTACAGGTTTAATTGTTGTCGCATTTGTTGGATTTACTATTTTTGGTGGAGTTAAGCGTATTGCGAGAGTTGCAGAGTTAGTGGTCCCTTTTATGGCTCTAGGATATCTATTAATTGCACTAGCAATAATAGTAATAAATTTTGAAAAAATTCCGGAAGTATTTGGATTAATTTTCCGAAGCGCTTTTGGGGCTGAAGAATTATTTGGTGGAATTCTTGGTTCAGCCGTTATGTGGGGAGTAAAACGTGGTCTCTATGCGAACGAAGCCGGTCAAGGTACTGGAGCTCACCCAGCTGCAGCAGCTGAAGTATCTCACCCAGCTAAGCAAGGTCTTGTACAAGCATTTTCCATTTATTTAGACGTATTCTTAGTTGTTACATCAACTGCAATGATGATTTTATTTACAAATCAATATAATGTAATAAATGAAAAAACTGGAAAGTTCATTACTGAAAATCTTCCGGGAGTTGAACCAGGAGCTGGTTACACTCAAGCAGCAGTAGATACCATACTCCCTGGATTCGGACCAGGATTTGTTGCTATTGCCCTATTCTTATTTGCCTACACAACAATTTATGCATTATATTATATTGCAGAGACAAATCTGACTTATCTAGTACGGGGCAGATACAGAGGAAGAGCTATTGTAGTTTTAAAACTCATTCTTATTGGTTCCGTTTTCTATGGATCTATAAAAAGTTCAACAACAGCATGGGCAATGGGGGATATTGGGCTTGGAATAATGGTGTGGCTGAACTTAATTGCCATCTTACTGCTATTTAAACCAGCGTCTATTGCATTAAAGGACTACGAAGAACAGCTTAAACAAGGGAAAGATCCAGAATTCAATTCATCTAAATATGGAATAAAGAATGCAGACTTCTGGAAAGATGGATACCACAAGTCTAAGGAAGATAGGGAAAAAGAGATTTCATAAACTTTTTTTTCTACGGAACATAAGTTTAATATAGCTGGTGCCAGCTGGTGCCAGCTGGTGCCTCTTTGAAAAAATTGGAAATTGTAATTTTAGGGTCTACCATGGTCATTTGGACTGTGGTATTTTTCTTTTTATAGATAGGAATATTCTTAGAGAAATCTTTTTTGATAAACATCAACATTGACAAGCATTTAAGAACAAACACGGAGCTAAAGTTCGGCCAATCGTTATAAATGAGGTTGAGAAATTTCGTGATTGTATAGATTTTAAATAGATTCAAGCTATTTGCGTGTGAAGGATGTCATGATGTATGTAAAGTGCCATACCGCTGTAAAGGACGTTATTGTATCACTTGTTATGTGGGAGAAAGTGAAGAAAGTTAGATTACTTACTGAAGATGTTCTTAAAGTTAACCTTCGACATGGAATTTTTACAATCGAAGAGGGGTAACTATATATTTTCTGCTCCATCTGCATTTGTTAAAGAATTTAATGGATGCAGTTTCCAAATTTTATACGGACTTTTCCAAAAGAAAGCTAAAGTAACCTGGAATTACATACATTTGGCTCAAGAGTAAACTTCCCACACGATCATATGTTAGAAATAATAGGTGGATTAGCAGAAAAGGGAATCGGAAACAGTATGGCTTTTTGCCATTTACGATGCTTCAGAAATTGGCAATTCGATTTTCAACTTTAGAGGCGATTTGTAAGGCTTTAGATTGTCAGCCTGGGGATATTTTAGAATACAAAAATGACGAAGACACTAAAGAATAATAAAGTAGGATTTTTTATGATGAAACATGAGATTGAACTGGGTGAAAAGGAAGGCTCACTTAATTTCCCTTAAACTAAAGATGTGTAGATGTATACAAAAAAAGTAGCTCATAGAGCTACTTTTTTTGCAATTGCTCCAATCGTACAACAGGAAACCAACCCTCGACCTCCAAAATTAATTTCCATAAAGGAGTTGGAA
>NZ_JBALOZ010000110.1:0-21872 GCF_036965125.1 Bacillus sp. JJ1503 | reverse complement strand
CCTCTAAACGAAATAGAAGAGTAATTTAGCTTGTTTAGGCATACTGCCTGTTAGATTAATTAATTTTTTTAAATCTAAAAGTTAAAACTAAGTAAATACTCCTACTAATGGCAATAAAACTATGCAAAAACAGTCCAAACGAATCTATTAAATTGAATTCAGAATTATTAAAATGTTATTAACACCTAGAACCGGCTTCAAATTTATCTCTAATAAAAGCGGTAACGCTTAAGGAGGGAAAGAAATGGAGCATTTAGTTCGTGTTATTCCTTTTAAGCTGATGAATCTAGCAGATGGGGCAAATGAAATTCCGAAAGGGGTTGAATTAATTCAAGCACCAAAGATTTGGAAAGATACGAAGGGAAAAGGTGTAACTGTTGCGGTTTTAGATACAGGCTGTGAAATAACTCATCCTGATCTTAAAGACCGTATTATTGGCGGAAGAAACTTTACAAATGATGATAAAGGAAATCCAGATTTATTCATGGACTACAATGGGCATGGAACCCATGTAGCTGGAACGATTGCAGCAGTCGAGAATAATAATGGAGTGATCGGTGTAGCACCAGATGCAAGCTTGCTGATCGTAAAGGTACTAAATAAAAATGGATCTGGTCAATATGACTGGATTATTAAGGGCATTCATTACGCTATTGAACAAAAAGCTGATATTATTTCGATGTCACTCGGGGGCCCAAATGATGTGCCAGAGCTTCACGAAGCCATCAAAAATGCGGTAAACAATAATATTCTCGTTGTTTGTGCCGCTGGGAATGAGGGAGATGGGGATGACGCTACAGACGAATTTGCTTTCCCTGGATCTTATAATGAAGTTATTAGCGTAGGAGCGATAGATCTAAAGCGCCGATCATCTGAATTTAGTAATTCCCACAATGAAATCGATTTAGTAGCACCGGGTGAAGAAATCCTTTCAACCTTTTTGAATGGAAAATATGCCACTTTAAGCGGCACGTCTATGGCTGCACCCCATGTCTCAGGTGCGCTTGCTTTAATAAAAAATTTATCCTTTCAGTATTTTGAACGGCAGCTTTCTGAGCCAGAGCTTTTTGCACAATTAATTAGAAGAACGATTCCTTTAGGATATTCACCGAAACTGGAAGGAAATGGTCTTGTATATTTGACAGTTCCCGAGCATTTGGCAACTATTGTTGAACAGGAATTTAAAACATTCATAGTAAACTCAATATAATATCTAATTGAAAAGCCTGATTTCAGGCTTTTTTTTATCTCATCAATTTCTTATAAAACCTGAATTATGCTATCATTTAATGATTAATACAATTCATTGATGATAGAAGGTGTATGAAATGAAACCAATAAATGATCATCTAAAAGAAAATCTACATCTAGTATTTGTTGGCTTTAATCCAAGTATCCGTTCATCAGAAACCGGCCATCATTTTGCCAATCCGAATAATCGTTTTTGGAAAATTCTTCATGAATCAGGTTTGACCCCAAGGAAATTTGCTGCAACCGAGGATTATAAAGTGCTAGATTTAGGTTATGGAATGACAAACATTGTGCCCAGACCAACGAAGGCTGCAGATGAAATTACGAAAGAAGAATATGAAGCAGGTAGAATCGAGCTTTTAAGAAAAATAAATGATTATAAACCGAAGATTGTCTGTTTTGTCGGAAAGGGAGTTTATCAGGAATTTAGCAAGAAAAAGTCCATTCCTTGGGGGAAGCAAGAGGAATCAGTAATTCCCGGCACAATTGATTTTGTTGCACCGTCATCCAGTGGGTTAGTTCGAATGAAAATAGAGGAGATTATTCAAATTTATTCTGAGTTGCCTAAGCTGCTATCTTAATTATGAAATGAATCAAAGGGAGATCAACAAGTGGAAACATTTACGGAAAAAGCCATACTTATCATTAAAAATATCCCAGCTGGAAAAGTGATGACTTATGGGCAAATTGCGAAGCTTGCAGGCAGTCCGAGAGGGGCAAGGCAAGTAGTAAGAATTCTGCACTCCATGAGCAAAAAACATCAACTTCCTTGGCATCGTGTGATCAATTCAAAAGGGGAAATTGGTTTAAAAGATGATGAGCATTATTCAGTTCAAAGACTTTCTTTAGAGAGTGAAGGGGTAGAATTTAAACTGAATGGAACGATTGATCTAAATCTTTATTTGTATGAACCAAACCTTAACTATTATTAAAAGAAAAAAGGAGGTTTTTCTAAATAGAACCTTCCTTTTTCTCTACATCAAATAGACTATTTCGTTCTTCCTGCATATTCTTCAATTATTTCAATCGTCACATGCTTCCTTGCAGGTATAATTCCCTGTTTAGCTAGGTCGTTAATCCTCGCTGTCACTTCATTTATTTTATCTGCTGTGAAGGGTTTACCTTCTCTGCAATGTTGAAGAGCTTGTTCAATATAATATTCCCTTTGCTGATTTAAAGCCATAAATTCAATAATCCGCTTGTTTTGTTTATTGACATGCTTCGTTATCTCTTTATGCACACTCGTGCTATCACTCTCCTTATTCCATATACCATAACAGCTTTGCTAGTTGCGTTAAGAGAAAAATTACTCTTTTACAAGAATTCATTTTTATTAAAATTTATTGAAATTCTGTTTGATTTCATACTGATCAATNNAAACACTACTTTTTCCTCATACTGGAAATAGAGGGATTCACCTTTCAAAGAAGAATTGTATTAAACATAAATAGAAGAAAGGTGTTGAAATCATTGAAAAATCCAATGAAATTTAGTCTTAGTCTTTTATTGATTTTCATGCTTGCTTTCGTTCCTCAAATAAACCCAGAGAAACCGGTCGTTCAGGCAACTGAAGAAGGAGGAGCGCTGGTTCAGGAACTAAATCAGCTCCTCAATAATGATCCTGATTTAAAGGGAGCACTAGCTGGTGTAAGTGTTCGATCAGCCGAGACAGGGGAGTTGCTGTATGATCATATTGGAGATATTCGCTTAAAGCCTGCCTCTAATATGAAACTGCTAACCGCTGCAGCTGCTCTATCAACATTAGGGGAAAATTACAAATTCTCAACTGAACTGCTTACTGACGGTTCTGTAAAAGGGGTAACATTGCAAGGAAATCTCTATCTAAAAGGAAAAGGAGATCCGACATTATTAAAAGCGGATTTCGATCAATTTGCAAGGAAGATTAAAGATTTGGGAATCGGTATTATTCATGGTGATTTAGTTGCTGATGATACGTGGTATGATGATATCCGCTATTCTATGGACTTAACTTGGAATGATGAAACTTATTATTATGGAGCTCAAGTTTCAGCTCTAACGGCTTCACCAAATGAAGATTATGACGCTGGAACCGTTATTGTTGATGTAAATCCAGGGAAAAATACAGGTGTAGAACCTATTGTTACATTAGAACCAAAAACGGATTATGTAAACATTATTAATAACGCCAAAACAGTTGCAAAAGACGGGAAGAAAAGCATTTCAATAGAACGTCAGCACGGGACAAATAATATTATTATTGAAGGCACTATTCCATTAGAAGCGAGCAGAGCGAGAGAATGGATGGCTGTTTGGGAGCCTTCTGGTTATGCACTTGATTTATTCAAACAATCATTATTAGAGCAAGGAATAAAATTAAATGGGAAAGTGCGAACAGCAGCTGCACCTGAGGGAGCAAATGTATTAGTCAGTCACCAATCAATGCCATTATCTGAATTACTTATTCCTTTTATGAAATTAAGCAATAATGGACATGCAGAAGCAATAATAAAAGAAATGGGCAAAGTTGTTAAAGGAGAAGGCAGCTGGGATAAAGGCATTGAAGTGCTGAAAGAGGAGCTTATCAAATTAGGGATTAACACTAACACACTCGTTCTTAGAGATGGCTCTGGTATTTCCCATGTGAATTTAATACCTGCAAATGAAATTTCCAAGCTCTTGTTTGCTGTTCAAGACAAGGAATGGTATGAAAGCTATTTGACATCATTGCCTATTGCAGGGGCGACTGATCGAATGGTAGGAGGAACACTTCGAAATCGAATGATTAATTCTGTTGCACAAAACAAAGTAATGGCGAAGACTGGCTCCATTTCTACTGTCAGCTCATTATCTGGTTATGTGGATACGAAGAGCGGCGAAAGACTTATATTTTCAATTGTTTTAAATAATTTAGTTAACGGTTCAAAGGGGAAAGTAATCGAGGATAAAATTGCAGTTATTTTAGCAGAACAATAGATTTAAAAAAGCGGATCCAATTGGACCCGCTTTTTTATATTAAGCTTTAGCAGCTTGAACGTCTAATGAAATTTTCACCTTATCCCCTACAAGGACACCGCCTGTTTCCAGAGCAGAGTTCCAAGTTAAACCATAATCACTGCGCTTAATAGCTCCTTCAACAGTGAAGCCAACCTTATCGTTGCCCCATGGATCTTTACCTGTACCTTCATAACTAACCTCAAACGTTTCCGTTTTCGTTACTCCGCGAATTGTTAAATCGCCAGTTACATCATATTCGCCATCACCATTATTTACAATCTTAGTAGATTGGAAGGTCATAGATGGGTTATTTTCCACATCAAAGAAGTCACCTGAACGAAGATGGTTATCCCGATCAGCATTACGTGTATCAATGCTTGCAAGATCAACTGTAAATTGAATGTTTGCTGACGTTAAGTCCGTAGGATCTGCTTCAATCACTGCATCGAATTGATTAAAAGTTCCTTTCACATTCGCAATCATCATATGCTTGATAGAAAAATCAACGCTGCTGTGTGCTGGATCAAGGGCCCATTTTGAATTTGTCATTTTAGTTTCCTCCTAATTTTCGCTTGAATTTATTTTATTTGAATTCGAGATAACTTAATTCTAAATAAATTATATGAACACTTCCTCTATTTGTCAATAAAAAAATTTAAAATATTGGCCTTTTTCATGATTTATTATGGGAAGTGTTACAATAACAATAATGAATTGGAAAGTCTAACTGAATGAGGGATAACATTGAACCAATTGGAACTAACCTACCGGAATGCTGTTGAAAATACAAAAGCCAAAATTTTAAATGATATAGCATTATATTTGGGCAGTAAAGATAAGATGCCAGCTTATGAAGACTATGTTTTAGAAAGAAGTAGCTATATTAATCAATTATGGTTAAATGTCTGGTTAAATAAATCTACCGGGAGCGTGTCTAGACAGACAAAAAAGGATTATTTAAAAGGGAAAGGTTACGAAACTGAGAATGTAGACAAGAAATTAATAAACCATCTCTTCCGAACTCAAATGCGTACATATAAGCCATTTCATGCGCTTGAATGGTTAAACAAGAAATGGGAAGCAGAGGAAATAAATTGGGAAGTGAAATATAGAGAAGCTAGGGAAGACTTTTTACAAAAAGAAGAAGAAAGGCTACTGCATGAATCAATTCAGAATTTCCAGGAAAAATTCATTCAGGAAATAGAATGCATCATTAATAAAAATGATGAAAGTCTTTATTTATATGTAAGACACTTCATTTCCTTAAACCTTATAAAAGATCTGCAAAGCGAAGTAAAGTATAAAAAGATTGACACAATTGCACTCGAAGAAAAACTTAAAATGATCGGTGTTTTCGATCCTGCTGATTATTCTTATGTCAGCGATTTTTTTGAAGAATTAACAGGGGATATTCACAAAACCTCTCATTGGGGTCGCCAGTATTTTGAATACGAAACTTATTTTGATCGATATTTACAGAAAACAGCAAGCTATTTAAAAGATTTAATAATGGATATGGGAATAAGTAAAATGCAGTATAAAGAGTTTAATCTCTCAAAATCATTTATTCAGTCCATTGCAGATGAAATACTTGCTGAAACTAGTGAAGAATTGGCCTTACACTTTATCGAGTTTGCCCAGCAGGAATATATTAATGATCTTATGAAGCTCGCAAAAATTCCATTTGATTTAACTAAGCATAAAGAAATATATCAAGACGATCTAGCGAACCTACAGCGAAGATTAGAAGAAGAAAAAGCAGAAATCGAGAGAAAAAAAGAAGAGGAAAAGCGCATCATCAATGAAATATTCGGACAAGAATATCAGCCTTCTATTAGAAGAAATATTCGTTTTGTTCTGCATATCGGGGAAACAAATACCGGAAAAACACACCATGCACTAGAAAAAATGAAAGCAGCTTCAAGTGGACTATATTTGGCCCCGCTGCGCCTTCTTGCTTTAGAAGTATTCGATAAACTGAATGAGGAAGGTACACTTTGCTCTTTAAAAACAGGAGAAGAAGAAAAGATTGTAGCTGGTGCCAGCCATATATCTTGTACAGTCGAAATGTTTCATGAAAAGGATTTTTTCGACTGTATTGTGATTGACGAAGCACAGATGATTACTGATAAGGATCGAGGGTTTTCGTGGTACAAGGCCATAACAAAGGCAAACGCAAATGAAGTGCACATTATCGGCAGCAAAAATGTAAAAGAAATATTACTTGAGCTGCTTGGTGATTCAAGCATTGAAATCTTCGAATACACCCGAGATGTCCCATTAGAAGTAGAAAAGAGGGAGTTTAAATTTAGCCGTGTTGATAAAGGGGATGCTTTAATTTGTTTTTCAAGGAAAAAAGTTCTTGAAACAGCATCAAGACTGGAAAATTCGGGACACTCGGTCAGTATGATTTATGGAAGTATGCCACCTGAAACAAGAAAAAAACAAGTTCAGCGGTTTAATCATGGAAAAGCTTCAATTATTGTTTCAACTGATGCGATTGGAATGGGATTAAACCTCCCAATTAAAAGAGTCGTTTTCTTGGAAAATGAAAAATTTGATGGACAGAAAAGACGGCTCCTTACATCCCAGGAGGTTAAGCAGATTGCCGGGAGAGCTGGAAGAAAAGGCATTTACGATGTAGGTAAAGTAGCTTTTGTCACCAATATTAAGAAGATGTGGGATCTGCTCGTTTGCGAGGATCAGCCCATTCAAACTTTTTCTGTAGCACCAACAAGTACTGTTTTTGAACGGTTTCAAACCTACTATCGCGATCTCGGAACCTTTTTTGAATTATGGGATAAATTTGAAAGTCCAAAGGGGACGAAGAAGGCTTCTTTATCAGAAGAAAGAGAGTTGTATGAAAAGATCCGCGGCTCAGAAATAGAAGCAAAACTGTCCATTATGGATCTATATGGTTTTCTTCATTTGCCTTTTTCCAAAAAGGAGCCTCAATTAATCTGGCAGTGGGAACAAACGATGTTAGCCATTATTGATGGGGCTGAGTTGCCAGAACCGCTTTTAAAGAATCGCAACTTAGAGGAATTAGAGCTTTCATACAAAGCGATTGGTCTCTATTTGTTGTTTTTATATCGGTTAGATCGAAGAACCGAAGCCATTTATTGGGAGCGGATCCGAGAGCAAATTAGTGATAAAGTACATGACAGATTACGAACCGATGTGAAAAATATGGCAAAAAAATGCCGAAGCTGCGGCAGGAAACTAGAATGGGATCATAAGTACCAAATTTGTGATCAATGCCATGAAAGAAAATATCGGCGCCACTCTTTACATTATTAAAATGCTTAGCTTTCGGCAAAAGATATTCCGAGAGCTAAGCATATTTTATCAATTACTGAATGATGACTATCTCTTCAAACAACTCGTATAGGGTTAAGTAGTGAGTAGCTCAAGGCTTAAGGACTACTTTAATACATTCATCCTCATGATTATTAAAAATACTATATCCATGGCTCGCTTCGTCCAATATACGGTACATTCTTTTCCAGCAAAACAAAATTAACTCGTAAAAAAGGAATAAAAATAAATTTCGGTTGCAAAATAATTTTGATTTAATATGAGGGAGGAATTTGAATGCAAATGCAAAACCAAAATCAGCAACAAGGTCAAATGCATCAAAATATGCATACCGGCATGGTTAATCAACAAATGAATCATGGGGGACATGAGGTTTTTGATGTCCATGAGGTATTATCCGGAACTGTTGGTGTTTTAGACCAATACACCCTTTTACGTCCCCATGTAAAAGATCAAGAACTAGGAAGCATACTTGATAGACAACATCAGTTTATTACTCAGGAATATAATACAACCGTTGACTGCTTTAAATCTGGTCAAGATCCAGCAGTGCCAACACAGAGCTATAAAATGACACAAGAGAACGATTTTGTTTATGGGCTGAAGCCTTCTCAGCCAAAAAAACCGTTAAATTCGGCATCAGAAGTTACAGACGCATGTATTTCTGGGCTAATGCTTGGTGCTCATAAGGCGATGGCTGGATCAAAAGCAATGGCAGCATGTGAAGTGACAAATCCAGTTGTCCGCCGCGTCATAGCTGACTCTGTGCCTAATTGCATTGAAATGGCTTATGAGCTTTCGATTTATCAAAATAAAAATCATTACTATCAAGTTCCACAGCTTGCTTCACAAGATATGCAGCAGCTGTTAAATGCTTATGCTCCCGCCCAAATGAATGGGATGCCGAACAATAATACTACACACTAATAATAAATATTTTTTAAAAAGGTGATTCTTACAGATAGAATCACCTTTTTTGCTGTGAAAATGTTATTCCAAAATAAAAACGCTTTCATTTTCAAACAATTCCAATAAATCTATTTACAATGGCTATTAAGTAGTATTTAATAGAGATATGTTTTTAATATTTTCAGAAAATAGGGGGAAAAGAAAAAAATGAGAAAAGCAATTAGAAAGCCTTTTCTAGCAATGGCCGTACTCATGCTAGTTTTATTATCAGCATGCAGCGGCAAAAGCACAGATACAGCAGGTGATAGTGAACCTTCTAAAGATGGAGGCGGAGGCCCAGTAGAAGCAAAAATTGGCGTTATTTCCTATATGACAGGACCTGGTGCTGCTTATGGGGAAGCCATAACAAGCGGATTCAAATTAGCCCAGAAAGAAATTAACGAAAAAGGCGAAGTTAAAATTGATTTAGTTATTGAAGATTCTGCAGGCAAGCAGGAACAAGCTTTATCTGCCGCACAAAAGCTAATGAGCGATGATAGCATTGTTGCACTATTAGGACCAACTTTAAGTACAGAAATGAATGTAGTAGGTCCTGAGGCTGACTTGAATGGTATTCCAATTATGGGTACTTCGACTACTGCTGAAGGAATTCCACAAATTGGAGAATATGTATTCAGAAACTCCATCCCTGAAGCACTAGCAATCCCTGCCTCAATTCAAAAAGCAGTAGATAAATACGGTGCAAAAAAGGTTGCAATCCTTTACGGAAATGACGATGTGTTCACAAAGTCCGGTTTTGACACAATGGAAAAAGTAGCAAAAGACATGGGTCTTGAAATTACGACCATTGAAACGTTCCAAAAAGGACAAGCTGATTACAATGCACAATTAACAAAAATTAAAGGTCAAAATCCTGACTTAATCTTGGCATCAGCACTTTATAATGAAGGTGCTGTCATCATGGACCAAGCTAGAAAAATGGGAATTGATGTTCCTTTTGTTGGCGGAAATGGGTTTAACTCTCCACAGGTTATTGAGATTGCTGGCGATGCTTCTAACGGGCTTATCGTTGCAACTCCATGGTTTGGGGAAAAAGACGATCCTAAAGTACAAGGCTTTAACGAAAAGTTCGAAGCAGAATACAAAAAGAAGCCTGACCAATTTGCTGCACAAGCATATGACGCACTTTACATAATGGCAGAGGCATTAAAAAATGCTGGAGAAGCAGATCGCGATAAGCTAAAGGATGCCCTTCTTGAAATTAAAGACTTAGAAGGTATTTTAGGAAAGTTCTCATTTGACAAAGACGGTGACGTTGTCATGGAACCGACTGTATTAATCATTGAAGATAAAAAGTTCAAAATCTTTGAATAATTTTTGAGGCAAAGGGTGAGATGTTTTGCTACTAGAGCAGCTTATTAACGGAATTACATTGGGAAGCATCTATGCCATCGTCGCCCTAGGTTTTACTCTTGTTTTTGGTGTTTTAGGCATCATTAATATGGCACATGGCGAAATATTTATGTTTGGAGCCTTTATCGGAGTAATTGTTACAAGTACATTAGGATTGCCAATATGGGTGGCATTTTTAGCGGCAATTATTGTAACAGCTATACTAGGTTATATGCTTGAACGATTTGCACTGCGTCCATTAAGGGGAAAGCAAGGTGTTTCTCACCTTGCTCCTTTAATTAGTACAATCGGAGCATCTATTTTACTAGAGAATTTATCACATCACCTTTTTGGTGCTGGAAATCATCCTTTCAAAAATGCCTTTTCTGAAATTAACTTTCAAATTGGTTCCATCACCATTTATTTAGTTCAAATTTTGATTTTTGTTATTTCTGTTATTTTGATGATGGTACTATCTTATTGGCTATTAAAAACAAAAGCTGGAAAAGCTCTTCGGGCAACTGCAGAAAATATTGAGACTGCCAGCATACTTGGAGTTAATACGAAAAGAATTATCATTATGACAGTCGTTATTGCTTCTGCCATGGGTGGAATTGCAGGAATCCTTGTTGGGATGGCCTTTAACTCTGTCAATCCGCAAATGGGGTTATCAATGGGCTTAAAGGGTCTCGCGATCATCATTTTAGGTGGTATGGGAAATGTAAAAGGTGCAATGGCTGGCGGGCTATTGCTCGGACTATCTGAAACATTAGTTGTCGCGTATGGAGATTCTGGCTATCGTGATGCAATCGCATTTATTACGATCATCTTTATCCTATTACTACGGCCTCAAGGCTTGTTCGGCCAAAAGACAACAGCAGCAGGGAGGTGACATGATGCTAGGAGAATTAATCAATCCATATTATTTACAAGTAGGTTCCTTTATTCTAATTAATATTATTCTCGGGCTTAGTATTTATGTCACTCTTTCATCAGGACAGTTATCTCTTGGGAATGCAGGCTTTATGGGGATTGGCGCTTATACTTCTGCTTTGCTGACACTTAATTTTGATGTTCCGATTTTCATCGGTGTTATTGCAGGGGCGCTTGTTGCCGGATTATTTGGACTTGTAGTTGGAATCCCATCACTTCGTCTTCAAGGAGTATATTTAGCTATTGCTACTTTAGGATTTGGGGAAGTAATCCGTGTATTCTTTGTTAACTGGGAATCCGTAACAAAGGGTGCCGTTGGAATTTCTGGAATTCCTCAAATTGGCCGTGAAGTTTTTAGAGTATTAAAGGATGCTGGATTTGACCCCGCTATCTTAGGCTTGAAGAGTAATCAATTTGTTTTCTTAGTTGTTTTTGTCATTCTATTAATTATAAATATTCTCGTAGTCTGGTTTATAATTAGGCAGAATCATTCCAGAGTTGGCCGTGCATTTGCCTCTATTAAAATGGATGAAAAAGCAGCAGAATCAATGGGTATTAATATTACTTACTATAAAGTATTGGCATTTGTCCAAGGTGCCGTTATATCAGGCTTTGCAGGTGCATTATTTGCTCACGTTATGGCGTATATTAGTCCGGCTGATTTTTCATACCATCGTGCGGTTGAAATTCTTATTTTTGCCGTGTTTGGCGGCAGCGAGGTAATTGTCGGGGCCATTTTCGGAGCCACCTTTATGACCTTAATGCCTGAGGTTTTGAGATTTATTAGTGAATATCGCTACATGATTTACGGGTTAATACTAATTTTAATGATGGCGTTCCGTCCACAAGGAATTATCGATAATAACGTATTAAATTGGTTTCAAAAGTTAAAACGGCCAAAAAGGGGGATTGAACATGGTTCTGGAAATCAAAAACATCTCTAAAAATTTTGGCGGTATTTCAGCATTAACTGATGTTACCTTCACTGTTAAGGAAGGCGAGATATTTGGTTTAATCGGTCCAAACGGAGCTGGAAAAACAACTATGTTTAATATGATTACGAACCTTTTTCCTCCAACTTCTGGGGAAATAACCTTTACGGGGGAAACGATCACTGGAATAAAGCCGCATTTAATAACTGAAAAAGGAATCTGTCGAACGTTTCAAAATATCCGTCTTTTTCCGCAAATGACTGCTTTAGAAAATGTGATGGTCGGCGGGCATTGCCGAATCAAATCGGGAGTTTTTAGCAGCGTTCTGCGGACAAAGTCCCAGAAAAACGAGGAAAGACAACTGCGTGAAAAAGCTAAAGAATTGCTGGATTTGGTTGGTTTAACAGATGAGATCGAAACAGACGCTGAAAATTTAGCTTATGGTCAACAAAGAAGACTTGAAATTGCCCGTGCCTTAGCCAGTAATCCAAAGCTGCTGCTATTGGACGAACCAGCTGCTGGAATGAATGAAACTGAAACAGCGAGCCTTTTCGATTTAATTAAAACGGTTCAATCAATGGGAATAACGGTTCTAATTATCGAACATGATATGCCGCTTGTTATGAAGCTTTGCGATCGAATCATGGTTTTGAATTTCGGGAAAAAGCTGGCAGAGGGGACACCGTTAGAAATACAAAATAATGAAGCGGTAATCGAAGCCTACCTCGGATCAGAGGAGGATGAAGAAAGTGCTTAAAGTTACTAATATTGAAACGTTTTATGGAAAAATACAAGCATTAAAGGGAATTAATTTAGAAGTAGAGCAGGGGAAAATTGTTACATTGCTCGGAGCAAACGGAGCAGGGAAAACAACGACAATGAAAACGATTGCCGGGTTATTAAAGCCTCAATCTGGAAAAATTGAGTTTCTGGGTGAGGATGTGACTGGCTTAAGACCTGACCAACTTTTAATGAAAGGAATATCCCTTGTTCCTGAAGGCAGAGCCATTCTTGGCAGCATGTCTGTAATGGAAAACCTTGAAATGGGAGCTTACCAGCGAAAGGATCATGAAATCGTAAAGGATATTGAAAATGTTATGGATCATTTTCCGATTTTACGAGAAAGAAAGGACCAGCTAGGCGGAACACTTTCCGGCGGGCAGCAGCAGATGCTGGCGATCGCACGCGCCTTACTTTCACGGCCAAAGCTGCTTCTTCTTGATGAGCCTTCGATGGGTCTTGCTCCATTAATTGTAGCGGATATATTTAAAATTATTAAAGAAATTAAAGACGAGGGAACTACTGTTCTGCTTGTTGAACAAAATGCCAAGCAAGCATTGAAAATTGCTGACTATGGGTATGTCATGGAAACCGGGAAAATCATCATCAACGGCAAAGCTTCTGATCTTTTGGCAGACCCGCGTGTTGTTGAAGCATACCTTGGTAAGAAATCAAGTTAATAATTATCAGAGACTCCGATATGTATCGGGGTCTTTTATTATGCCTGTCTTTTTAATTAAATGAAGCTTTATTACAGAGGAGTAACATCTTTTCTTCACTCGTTTCATAAATTTAATACCGTGACTAGGAAAATAAACTCTTCAGTAAATTTTCGGATAGTGAAGGGAATGAATAGATTATGGAAATAATCGGAAAAGGTTTTTATCGGAAAGATTCCTATGAGAAAGTAACTGGTAAAGCAAAATATACAAATGATATGGAAAGGAATGATATGCTGCACGCCAAAATGATAATCAGTCCTTACGCCCATGCAAAGATTAAAGCGATTAATACTTCCGAAGCAAAGAAAATTCCAGGGGTCCGAGCAGTCATATTAGGTGATGGCTTTCCGCTTACCGGTGAAGAAATTCGAGATAGACCGCCAATTGCTGTTGATCGAGTTCGATATCATGGAGAAGTAGTTGCATTAGTTGTTGCTGATTCCCCCTTTATTGCTATCCATGCAGCAGAAGCCATAACAGTTCAATATGAGCCGATGCCAGTCGTAAATTCCCCAACCGAAGCACTAGAGCCTCATGCACCCATCCTTCATGAAAACCTAGGACAATACGAAAAAATCCCAAGTGCCTATCCTGAACCTGGTACAAATGTCGCCAACCGGACGAAAGTACGAAAAGGAAATATTTCACAGGGGTGGGGTGAAAGTACTGTATCCGTCGAAGGCACATTTTCTTTCCGCCCATCTGATCATGTTGCAATGGAAACGAGATGTTCATACGCCCAAATTCACGGTAATGGCGAAATTGAAATAACATCCTCATCCCAAGCCCCATTTATGATCAAAAGAATGATAGGAGAATATTTCGGTATTGATAATGGAAAAATCATCGTTAATACGCCAATAGTAGGCGGAGCGTTTGGAGGCAAGGCATCTATTCAGCTTGAAATCCTATGCTATATCGCTTCAAAGGCAGTAGGGGGCAGATTAGTAAAAATATTAAATAGCAGGGAGCAGGATATTCTTACATCCCCTTGCCATATCGGTCTTGATGCTACTGTAAAACTGGGCTGTACAGAGGATGGGACTCTAAAAGTGGCTGAGATCCTTTACTTATTTGATGGCGGGGCATATGCAGACAAATCTGCCGATCTTAGCAGAGCCGGGGCAGTTGACTGTACTGGCCCCTACAATATTAACCATATTTGGTGCGATTCCTTATGCATGTATACGAATCATCCGTATGCTTCTCCATTCCGAGGATTCGGACATCCCGAAGTCCATTTTGCTTTCGAAAGAACGATGGATATGTTAGCAAAAAAACTTAATATGGACCCACTAGAATTACGAAGCCGGAATGCGATCTTGCCAGGTCATACAACCCCAACACAAGTCCTCTTAAATTCTAGCAATGTTGGTAATCTTCCAAAATGCATTTCTAGATTAAAAGAATTAATTCATTGGGATGAAGGGCAAATCATTGAAACTGGGACAAATAAAATAAGAGCAAAAGGAATTAGCTGTATATGGAAAACATCCACCATAGATACGGATGCAAGCTCAGGAGTAATTTTAACCTTTAATCAAGATGGAACAATTAATTTAATTTCTGGGGTAGTCGAGATCGGAACAGGGACAAAAACCGTATTAGCGCAAATGCTTGCAGAAATAATGAAAATGGAAATGAAAGACATTCATGTCCAAATGACTGTCAACACCCAAAGTACGCCAGAGCACTGGAAGACGGTTGCAAGCCGAGGAACATTTATGGCTGGAAGAGCACTAGTAGAGGCAGCTGATGATGTCATCAGCCAATTAAAAAGGCTTGCTGTATTTCTGTTGCGATCCCCCGTAGAGGATTTGGAGGTTGGTTATGGATTTGTTTATCTGCGTGATGATCCTAGTATAAGGATTCCAATTAAAGAAATAGCATACGGCTACAAATTTCCAAATGGAAATACGATTGGCGGACAAATCATTGGACGCGGCACTTATACATTAAGACATATTTCCTATTTGGACAAAGAAACAACTGCAGGGAAGCCTGGACCAGAATGGACCGTTGGAGCACAAGGTGTTGAAGTTGAGATTGATATGAGCAATTATACTTACAAAATTTTGAAAGCCGTATCTGTCATTGATGTTGGGAAGGTATTAAATCGAGAAACTGCTTTAGGACAGGTGAAGGGTGCGATGAGCATGGGACTTTCCTTTGGCGGCAGGGAAACGTTTGTTTTTGATTCAATTGGGAGAGTGCTTAACCATCAATTCAGAACGTATCGTCCCATCCGATTCGGAGAGCATCCTAAATACATTGTAGATTTTGTTGAAACTCCGCAAATTGATGCACCATTTGGAGCACGAGGAGTTGGCGAGCATGGATTAATTGGAATGCCTGCCGCACTTGGAAATAGTCTATCTGCAGCACTTTCAACTCCGATAAACTATTTACCTTTAATACCTGAATTACTTTGGAGGATGAAAGAAGGGGGTGCTGCCGGTGGTACAAACTGATATTGAATACTATAAACCAAAGAGCTTGAAGGAAGCCGTTGAATTGTTTTATCAATTAAAGCATGAAAATAAACAGCCCATATATTATTCCGGAGGCACAGAAATTATCACATTCCGAAGATTAAATCTCATTCATACGGGAGCCGTCATTGATATAAAAGGAATACCCGAATGCATGACTCACGAATTGGATGCAAATTTTTTAATTACGGGTGCGGCACTTTCCTTAACTTTTCTAGAAGAAAAAAACTTTTTTCCATTATTGAGTAAGACCTCTCAAGGTGTGGCGGATTACACAGCTCGAAATAAAATTACTTTAGGCGGAAATATTTGTGGGCAAATTTTTTATCGAGAAGCCGTTTTGCCATTTCTATTAACGGATAGCCTATGTGTTATAGCTGGACAGGACGGAGTGAAAAGTCTCCCTATTCATATGGTTTTTAACCAAACTCTTAATCTTTCGGAAGGCCAGCTTCTCGTTCAATTAATAACTGAGAAAAGTTATTTGGAATTGCCTCATCTTACTATCAAAAAAAGGCAGCAATGGGAGACAGGATATCCATTAATAACCTTTGCAGCACTTAAAAAGGATGATCATGTAAGAGTTGCATTTAGCGGTTTATGCCCTTTTCCATTTCGTTCATTAGAGGTTGAAAGAGAATTGAATAATCAGCAAGTGTCGATAAATGAGAGAATCGATAATTCTATTAAGTATTTGCCAAGCCCAATACTACATGATATTGAAGGGTCAAAAGAATATCGTTTATTTGTTTTTAAAAATACAATGATGGATATTCTAATAGAGTTGGAGGAGAAATAAGTGGATATCTCACCAATTAACCGATTTAATGTTGCTCTTAATATAAATGATGAAATCTATCAAGTAGAAATAAGACCATTTAGTACCTTATTAAGTATTCTCCGACTTCAATTAGGACTGACAGGTACAAAACCAGGCTGTCTAAATGGAGATTGTGGTGCATGTACAGTTATGATAGACGGACTTCCATATAAATCATGTATCATCCTAGCTATCGAAGCAGCAGGAAAGAAAATAACAACGATTGAAGGGTTGAAAAATACCCCCATCCAACATGCATTTATTGAACACTTTGCTTTTCAGTGCGGGTATTGTACTCCTGGTTTCATAATGAATTGCCAAGCATTGATTTCAAAAGATCAGAATCCTTCAAAGGAAACCATTAAGGAATGGCTTTCTTCTAATATTTGCCGGTGCACAAGCTATGAGGAAATTGAAAAAGCTCTTTTGTCTGTCATAGAACATAATAATAGAAATGAATAAAGAAATAAAAATTAAAAGGCATGGCTATGGAAGAGATGTTCATAGCCATGCCTTTCATTATTGTAAGTCTGATTCTTTTTGCTGTGTAAAAAAGAAGATGAAAATAACGATAGAGAGGACAAGGAGAAATCTTCCACCCTCTGAAAGCCTGATTACAGGTAAATCAGTTAACGGCATACCCACCATTCCCTTCAAATGTTTCTAAAAATTGTTGGATCAACAAAAAAATACTTCGTTACTATTTTTTTGTAAAATTTATATTCCCGTTTTAAGCATGGCAGTGTAGGTTCATGTTTCGGCGATCCGAAAATCGGACCACTTACGACAATTGAGAACCTGTTTGAACCTATGAACACACCAACAATCCGAATCTCATCAATAATTAAAAGAACTGCAACAATGACATCAACAACGTCTATTATCGTATTTACAAATGGCTCATCACGAAATTTACTTTCCAAGCGAGCCCTTCCAAATATTGGACCACTTAAAGAAAGACTAAATTCTCCTGGGTTAACGAAAACACCAACAAGTGTAATTTGACCAGTCAATAATAAAAAAGCAGTAACTAAATTAAGATCCCGTTGGAGGGAAGCGATGAGTTGAAGATCTTTTTGAAGTTTTGATTTATTTTGCAATGTGCCCACACCCTCCCAAGTATTTTATTCAAACTTTACCTAAATGTTAATTATTATGAAAAGTATTAGCGTAAATGCATCATGTTGCTGTGAATTTCACCTTCTGTATAAATAGGAAATAAAAGGAGAACTTATGGATAAGGTGGTGGTATCAATCGATTTTCCTACAATTCACACGAATTTTTGGGATGCGGTCATAGCAATTCCTTCAATTATCATAATCACGCAGCTAATCAAGATTTTTTTTAAAACGCCGAAAAAGTTTGTTCCTTTGATTGCCATTTTACTTGGTTTCGGAATTTCCATTTTTATTAGCCATAAAAATAATCTTCTTGCTGGCCTATTTATGGGGTATTTTTATGGATATGCTGCAATTGGAAGCTACGCTTCCTTAAAAACTTCATTAATAGCCTTTAGGAAAAACAAATAGATTTCATTTTTAAAAGGACAAGCCATGATAACGAATAATTTAATGAAAATAAAATTTGAATTTGTTTGGCAGGGATATAAATGCGTGGACACAGAAACAATCTAATGGATCAGATAAAAGAAACATTTATCGAATCAAGTGATTTTTCATTTAAAACTCTGTATGTCAAGGATTCGACAATTGATATTTTGTTTTTTTCAAGTTTAGTCTCAAACGAGAAATTAACAGAAACATTCATCCCTTTATTGACAAGACTTGAGGGTTTTCTTTTTCAAGAATATCTGCATAATATTAAAAGGATTCAAACAAAAGACTTTCAAATAGCTGTAGATATGCTTCTAAGCGGCCATATCGGGATCCTAACTGCAACGAAGGATGAAATATTCCTAGTAAGTATGATGGAGCCTGTACAAAGATCGATTGAAGAGCCAAAGTCCGAATTAATTGTTCGAGGTGCCCATGAAGGATTTGTCGAAAGATTAAATACTAATCTTCATATGATTAGAACACTTATAAATAATAGAGATTTAGTTGTACATTTAATAGAACTGGGAACGAAAACAAAGACGAGAACAGCTATTATTTATCGAAATGATATTGTCAATCAGGAGATATTAACGGAAGTAAAGAGAAGACTTTCTTATATGAATATCGAGACAGATGTAATCATTAGCCCAGGCTTTATTGAGGAATTTATTGAGGACGATCCGTTCACTGTATTTCCGCAAATATTGTACACAGAAAGACCTGATCGTGTTGGGGACAACATCATGGATGGCCGAATCGCCATTATGACAGAAGGAAGTCCTGCTGCTTTAATTGTTCCCGTAACTTTTTTCTCTTTTTATCAATCACCTGATGATTATAATAGCAGGTGGACTACGGCTACCTTTATTCGATTATTAAGAATGATCAGCTTTGTAATTGCCATCACTTTCCCATCTATTTATATTGGAGTGGTTTCCTTTCATTTGGAAGTATTGCCAAATGAGTTAATAATTCCTATGCAAAATGCAGTTGAAGATATACCATATCCACCCATCATGGAAGCTTTTATTATGGAGTTAACAATTGAATTAATTCGTGAGGCAGGAATTAGGCTGCCTACTCCTATTAGCCAAACCATTGGCATTGTTGGTGGATTAGTCATCGGTGATGCTGTAGTAAAAGCAGGAATCGTATCTAACATAATGATTGTTGTTGTTGCGATAACTGCCATTTCATCTTTTGTCGTCCCATCGAATGAACTAAGTGCAGCTGTGAGGTTATTAAGGTTTCCACTTATGCTTATTTCAGCAACATTTGGATTCATTGGCTTAGTGTTCGGTTTTATATTAATTCTGATAAAACTATGTAAGCAAGAATCATTCGGTGTACCATATTTTTATCCAGTTGCCCCGTTTAGAGTTAATGGACTAAAGGATTCCTTTGTTCGGTTGCCTTTATGGTTAATGAAAAATCGCCCTCAAGACACTATGACAAATAGACAGAAAAAAATTAATTGGGTCAGAGGCTGGGACAAAGATGAAAAATAAAACAAAGAAGATATCGCCTGCCCAGCTTTTCTTTATAATTATTCAAACCCAAATAGGAGTGGGTATTTTTTCTTTACCAAATACGATGGCTAAGGCATCTAAAATTGATGGCTGGATCTCGCTTTTCCTCGGCGGCATCGTTGTTCAAATTTTTATTATGCTATATTATTTTATTATGAAAAAATTCCCAAATAAAAAAATAAAAGAAATTGTAGAGCTAATATTCGGGAAAAAAATGAAGATAATATTCGAAATTGGACTTTTGCTTTATTCAATTATTGTAAGTGTCCTGATTCTTAATTTATATACAAGAATGCTTGATAGATGGGTTTTACCGGAAACACCTAACTGGATCCTTTCCTTAATCATGGTTGTATGTTGTTATTTTTTGGCGAAAGAAGAAATACGGGTTATTGCAAGATTTTATGTAATCGTATCTCTGTTTCTATTTATCTTTATAGCATTAATCATTTATTCGCTTAAGGATGCAAATATTTATTATATACTGCCAATTGGAAGCTCTGGCTGGAAGGACATTTTATTTGGCACGAAAGATGTCATTATTGCTCTGCTTGGATTTGAAATTATCATGTTTTTAACTGCTATTACTTCAGGAACTTTAGAGTTAAAAATTAAATTCATTACGGCTTCAAACATAGTCGTGACATTATTCTACTTATTAACAACTATCGCTTGCTTCTTGTTTTTCAGTCCTGCTGACATCCTATTAATACCAGAACCATTACTTTATTTAATAAAAGCCTTCTCATTTAAAATTATTGAGCGGACGGATCTTCTCTTTTTATCTTTATGGATTGTTTTGGTTTTCACGTCTTTTGTTTCCTATGTCTTCTGGGGTGCTGAATGTATAAAAGGCATCTTTAACAGCGAAAAAACTTCTAAAAATACATTCATTATATTAGCGATCATTTTTTTCGCGGCACTATTGCCATTAGATACTGAACAGTCAATGAATCAATTTAGTAAGTATGCTTCATATGCAGGATATATGATTATTTCCATTCCATTGGTCCTTTTACCGTTTGTTCTATTTAGCAGAAAGGGGCAGCAGCATGCGAAAGATAATTAGTGTATTATTCCTTTCAATTCCTTTGTTATCAGGCTGCTGGGATCAAAATTTATTAAAGGATGTAAGCTTGATTAACAGTTCTGCATTTGATATGGAAGATAACGATAAAATTTCAACTACTGTATCCATTCGAGCTTTACAAGGCTCCGAAGTGACGGGTGTGCAGAAGGCCAAAACCGAAACATTTACAGAAATTAATCGTACACCTCGTGGAGCACGTGACTTAATTGATCTGGAAGTGTCAAAAAAAATCGATGCATCCAAATTACAGGTTCTTCTAGTTGGAGAAAAGCTTGCAAGAAAAGAGTTCTACTCGACTCTAGACGTTTTCTATCGAGATCCCAAAAGTGCTTTAAATGCCAAGGTAGCAGTAGTAAAAGGAAAAGCTAAAGAAGTCATAAAATTAGGGAGTGAAACTGATTTATTAGTAGGTGAATATCTTTCAGATTTATTAACAAGTGCCGAAGAGGCGACTATGTTGAAAAATAACGATATCCAATCGATTGGCACAATCATCTTAGATCCAGGCCAAGATATAACTGTTCCAGTCATTCATCGTATTGATCATAAGACTGCCAAAGTAATGGGCGCTGCATTGTTTGACGGCAAAAATTACTCAGGAATGGATTTAAATAAGGACGACTCGATCCTATTTCAACTGTTAAAGGGCAATCTTTCTAAATTAGCGAGACTAACTATGAAGGTCAACGATACGGAAAGTATTAAAGATTTTATTACGATTGATATTTCAGACGTAAATAGAAATTTATCGATTGAAGCGAAGAACCCTTCTGCTATTCAAGTTCATTTAAGCCTTGAATTAAAAGCAAAAGTAGTAGAATATCCACAAGATGTTTTGGATTCACAAAAGGAAATTCATAAGCTTAATAGCATTCTCTCAAAAAAGCTGACTGACCAAGCACAAAAAGTAACACAACAGCTGCAAGAAGCAAATTGTGACGGGTTAGGTATTGGGAGAAGAATGATCGCTCTGCATCATAAAATATGGAAAAAGCTTGATTGGCACTCAGTGTATCCAACTATAACTTTTAACACAGATGTGAAAGTAAAAATCATCCAAAAGGGGATAATTAATTAGTTAATGAGCAGACTTGGAATATTTACATATTACATGGAAATAATAACAGCAGGACTTATTAGAAGGATGATCAAAATGATCTATGTATATAAT
>NZ_JBALOZ010000109.1:0-2474 GCF_036965125.1 Bacillus sp. JJ1503 | reverse complement strand
TTCTAAAGGTGGTGTAATGTTCAGTTGAACATGATCGAAAAATTAGCAGAAAAAATAATCAAGGATGCAGTTCGAAATCAAGCCTCGGATATTCATATTGTCCCCCGCAGACAGGATACACTCATTCAATGGCGCCTCGCAAATAAACTAGTTCCCAGACTCTATCTCCCTAAAGAAGAATGCGACAGACTAATCTCCCATTTTAAATTCACCGCATCGATGGATATTGGCGAAAAAAGACGCCCACAAAGCGGAGCCTATTCTTACGTAATTGATGGAAAAATAATTGGATTGCGTTTCTCCACTCTGCCATCAAGCCACAACGAAAGCCTAGTTGTTCGAATCCTTCCTCAGCAAGAGCAAATTCCTTTTTTTCAAATTTCCTTATTTCCAGCTATGACCCGTAAAATGCTTGCCTTACTCAAACATGCCCACGGCTTAATCATTTTCACAGGCCCAACCGGATCTGGAAAGACCACAACTCTTTATTCCTTATTGAACGAGACCTCCCATATGTTTAACCGCAATGTCATTACATTAGAAGACCCAATAGAAAAAGAACATGATATGGTTCTCCAAGTACAAGTGAATGAAAAAGCGGGTGTTTCTTATGCTGCTGGTCTAAAGGCAATCTTAAGGCATGACCCAGATATTATTATGGTTGGAGAAATAAGAGATGCGGAAACCGCAAAAATTGCTGTACGTGCTGCGCTGACGGGGCATTTAGTGCTTTCAACCATGCATACAAGAGATGCGAAAGGTGCCATTTACCGGTTAAATGAATTCGGTGTCAATTGGGTAGAAATAGAACAAACTCTTGTTGCTGTAACAGCACAAAGGCTGGTCGAATTGACCTGTCCATTTTGCCAAGGGGAATGTTCACCCTATTGCTTTAGCTATGGAAGATGGAAGAGAGCGAGTGTTTTTGAGCTCCTTGCAGGGCGAGCTTTACACGCAGCGATGATGGAGGCGAAGGGTGAGTATATGGATGTGGATTATTTTACATTAAAAGACGTCATCAAGAAGGGCATTGCTCTAGGTTATATTAAAGGAACAGAATTTGATCGGTGGGTGCTGGATCATGCGGAGGCATAAGTGGAGTCTTCAGGAACAAAGCCATTTTCTAAAAAGAACAGGAGAGCTTCTTTCGAGAGGCTACCCGCTTTCCGAAGCAATAGAATCCATTCTGTTTCAGCTTCCGCGAAGAAAGAAAAAGGAGGTAGGAGAGTGTTTATCTGATTTAAGAGAAGGCTATCCGTTTTATCAAATATTATCAAAGCTGCAGTTTAACCGACACCTCATTGGCTATGTCTATTTTGCCGAACAGCATGGCGGCTTGGCTCAGGCATTCCAAGAAGGCAGTGAAATGATGTTAAAAAGAGACAGGGATTTGGAAAAGCTGAAAAAACTGCTTGTGTATCCCGTGTTATTAATTTTCATTACTTTAATGTTATTCATCTTTGTTGACTATATGATCCTCCCAAGATTTTCTTCATTATTTTCTTCAATGAAGCTAAAGCCAAACTTTTTTATGAAGGCAGTCTCTTTCTTTGGCAATATAATGCCTTTCTTCTTCGTTTTTTGCATCTTTTTCTGTGCTGTTCTTCTCGGTTACTACCTTTTACAATTCCGGAAAAATTCTCAAGTCAGGCAAAAAAGTAAGCTCGTTTCAATTCCGTTGATGGGTCCTTTTTTAAAGTTGTTTTACTCACATTATTTTTCGATCCAAATTAGTTATTTATTATCGGGTGGTCTGTCGATTCACGAGGCATTAAGAATGTTTAAGAAAAATGAAAAACAGCCTCTGTATCAAGAGCTAGGGGCAGACATAATAGATAATTTGCGAAAGGGGGAGAGGCTAGAGGATATACTAATGGGCTATTCCTTTTTAGAAGCTGAGCTTCCTCATATTATTAGGCATGGCCAGAAAAACGGGAAGCTCGATCAGGAGCTGGCTTTCTTTAGTAAACATTGCTTAACGGTAATTGAAGAGCGTTCAGAAAAATTACTAAAGACCATTCAGCCGATTTTGTATTCAGTTATTGGTGTCATGATTGTATTTATGTATTTAGCTGTACTATTACCAATGTTTCATTTACTGGAGGGAATTTAAATGAAAGCCTTAAAAAAAGAAAACGGATTTACCCTAATAGAAATGATGATAGTTTTACTAGTGATTTCTGTTTTGTTGATCATAACTATTCCAAATATCACAAAGCATAATTCAAAGATCAACAGCAAGGGATGTGAGGCATTTGTAAAGATGGTACAAGCCCAGGCTCAGGCTTATGAAATTGAAAAGAAATCACCGCCAGCAGATATTGATGCACTCGTAGCTGCTGAATATCTTAATGAGAATGAAACAACATGTCCAAATGGTACAGCAATTGAGATTTCAGCAGATGGAAAAGTGTCACCTGTAAAAAAAGAGGGGTCTTAAGTTTTATGTTAAGAAAACAAGGAGGCTTCACTTT
>NZ_JBALOZ010000108.1:0-1014 GCF_036965125.1 Bacillus sp. JJ1503 | reverse complement strand
CTTCAATAAATTCCTTAGTTTCTTCAATAAGTAGTTGATCATGCTCATAATAAACCTTGACCTCATTATTTAGTATTTTTAATGCATGTATTAATTGCTCTATATGACCTTCATCAACCTTAATAAATTCTACCTTTACTGGCGAGGAATAGAATTTATTTGCTAAATCCAAATTAGTTTTTCGACAACCAAGCAAAAATCTCGACTCCCTTCGGAATTTTGATTTGATTTTTGTCCAAATATTCACAAACATCTTTATTAAGTGATTGGCTTTTCTCCATTAAAAATTCCTGTTCAATTCTTAACTGAAGCTCTTCAATTTTTTCTTCTGCATCATGTTGATCAATAATGAATATACATTTTTTCTCCTTAAATTGATCTATTTTCCTAAGAGATCTGCTACTTCCAACAAATATTATCGTTGAATCATTTGGTAGAATTGAAGAATGGTTTTGTTGAATATATGAAAAATTTAAAAATGTGCCTTCTGAGCGATCAAATAACAGTTCGCTTAATTGTATGGGTTTTTCGTTAATATTAAGTTCAATCGCAGATATTTTTTCTGTCCATTCCCTTTTATTAGCGTATAAATAGGTTTTAGGGGTGTTTTGCATCATTAACAAATTAAGATTGTACTCTGAATATATACTTTTCAATATGGTATTATCTGATATGTTCTCTACATTGTTCACTCTTCTGGTGTTTTTCACTTGTGTTACTTCAAAATCATAAATTCTTACATACTCAAACCATCTTGTTTCAGGTATATATTTAATACAGTTTGAGCGATCTCTTACCACTATTGCTTTCATTTTTGAATTCGGAATTTTGCCTACTTTTATAACTGAATGAGCGACCCAATCTTCTCCTGTTTTGTAAAGAATCCTCTGTCCTTTTTTTAAGCTAAGATACTTCCTAAATAATGTATTTTTAGATGGGTTCCGGTAATCAAAATCAATTGCTCCAAATACAAAGAAATAAGAGAATAATAGATTGGATGGTACAGATATATAT
>NZ_JBALOZ010000107.1:5387-12182 GCF_036965125.1 Bacillus sp. JJ1503 | reverse complement strand
CTCCCCTTCTTATCCATTCTAATTCTCTTCTATATAGATTTTTTTGTTTATCAATTGTTGCTGCCTCATTTTCTTCGCGAATCGCTTTCGCTTCTAAAAAGGCCGCATAATTCCCTTTATAGCTATATAGCTTTCCGCCTTCTAGCTCAAACATTCTGTTCGTCACTCGGTCAAGAAAATAACGATCATGGGTAACTAATAAAAGTGCGCCCTGATATCTGCCTAAATATTCTTCAAGCCATTTGACGGAATCATAATCAAGATGATTTGTCGGCTCATCAAGAATAAGCAAATCTGGTGATTGAATTAAGCTTTGTGCGAGAGCAACCCTTTTCTTTTGTCCACCAGAAAGCTCCCCGATTTTCTTATTAAAGTCTTCAATTCCGAGCTTCGTTAAAATCGATTTTGCATTTGTGCTTGCATCCCAAGCATTCAACGCATCCATTCGCTTCTGCAGCTCAAATAGCTTTTCTTGAAAAACTTGATTTTCAGGGTCTTTGTTCATTTGGATCAATGCCTGCTCATATTCCCGCAACAAAATAAGAACCGGCGCATCACCCGCAAATACTTGATCTAACACGGTCATATGAGGGTCCAAATCAGGCTCTTGTTCCGAATAAGAGATCGTATAATCCTTCGGTGTCATGATTTCTCCAGAATCCGACAAATCCAATCCCGCTACAATTTTTAACAAGGATGACTTCCCTGTACCATTAACACCGATTAAACCAACTCTGTCTTTTTCTGAAATTGTGAATGAGATATCGTTAAATAGCTCCTTCTCCCCATATGTTTTTGTAATATTTTCGACTGAAATCATTTTCATGATTGACCATTCCATTCATTAAAAAATTCTTCAAGATAATTTTCCATCAATTGATGGCGTTTTTCAGCTATTTCCTTTGCAGTATCAGTGTTCAGCAAGTCCTTCAGCTTTAACAGCTTTTCGTAAAAATGGTGAATAGAGGATGACTTTCCTTTGCGATATTCCTCTTCTGTCATCGCCTCTCTTATTTGAAAATCAGGGGAATAAATGGGCTGGCCCTTCTTCCCTCCGAAAGCAAAGGTTCTCGCAATTCCAATCGCACCGATCGCATCTAATCTGTCAGCATCCTGCACAATTTTAGCCTCGATGCTTGTTAATACGGATTTTTTTCCGCCTTTAAAAGAAATGGAACCAATAATCTCGATGATTTGATCTCGGACTTTTTGTTCAAGTTCAAGTGCTTCAAGAAAATTAAATAACTTTCTCTCCCCTTCTTCTTTAGAAGAGTTCAGTTTCTCATCAGGAACGTCATGCAGCAAGGCAGCCATTTCAATAATAAATGGGTCGCCTTTGTTTTCCTTTTCACATATATATAAAGCATTTCTGCGAACTCGTTCAATATGAAACCAATCATGACCTGTACAATCTTCACCAAGAAGATCTCGTACAAAGCTTTCTGTTTTTTGTAATACGGCTTCCATAACAACTCCACCTTCACTTATCATCAAGAACCATTTTACCATGAAGGAAGAGGATAGTTAAAAAAATTACGTAGCCTGCATGACAACCAAACTATAAAATTTAATGTTTTGTATAATCCTTAGTAAAAAGGTATGGTTAATGCGATATTAATCTGGTAATATATATAAAAATGATAATTTTCAAAAAATGAATGCAGGTGAGACGATGAAGGTTGTAAATAATATAGCTGAATTAATTGGTGAAACCCCATTAGTTAGATTAAATAGACTGCCTTCCAAAGATGGAGCAGAGGTTTATGTGAAACTCGAGTACTTTAATCCAAGCCGAAGCGTGAAAGATCGGGCTGCTTATAATATGATTGTTGAAGCGGAAAATGCTGGACTCTTAAAAAGCGGTGCAACGATTATCGAACCGACTTCCGGTAATACAGGGATTGGCATTGCTATGAATGCGGCTGCTAGAGGGTATCGAGCAATTATTGTTATGCCCGATTCAGCTACGGCGGAAAGAATAAATATATTAAAAGCATACGGAGCAGAAGTAGTGCTTACACCTAGTGATGAAAAAATGCCCGGGGCTATAAATAAAGCTAGGGAAATTGCAGCTGGAACGAAAAACAGCTTTGTCCCTATGCAGTTTGAAAACGAAGCAAACCCTAATATTCACCGAATTACTACAGCCATAGAAATCATTGAGGCTATGGAAGAAAACGGGAAGAAGCTGGCTGCGTTTGTTGGAACTTCGGGGACGGGTGGAACGATTACAGGTACAGGTGAGGAATTAAAAAAATATGACCCTTCGATAACTGTACATGTTGTGGAGCCCGCAGGTTCTCCAGTATTGTCAGGCGGAGAGCCTGGTAAACATAAGCTAGTTGGCACGAGCCCAGGCTTCGTACCTCCTATTTTAAATACGTCTGTGTACGATGAAATTTTTCAGATAAAAGATGAAGAAGCATATGAAACTGTAAGAAAGCTTGCAGCCCTAGAAGGAATTTTACTAGGTCCCTCTGGTGGTGCGTCGGTATTTTCTGCCCTTAAAGTGGCAGAAAGATTAACGCCGTCAGATACTGTCGTTTGTATCGCTCCTGATACTGGTGAAAGATATTTATCAAGTGATCTTTTTGAATATTAATAACGGGATGGTCTGTTCATCCTGTTTTCTTTACACCTATATCTGATTAATTTCATATGAATAATTATGATTAAGTTGAGGTGAAAACATGTACTTAACTATCGATCGCATTAGTAAAAGTTTTAATAACGAAAAGAATAATAGAATCAAAGTTTTAGATAACGTCAATTTAAACATTGAAAAAGGAAGTTTTATTTCTATTGTAGGTCCTTCTGGCTGTGGTAAATCAACATTGCTTTATTTGATTGCAGGGCTGGAAAAAGCTGATGAAGGCGAAATCAAGATGGATGGGAAAGGGGTAACTCATCCAGGACCTGATAGAGTAGTTGTTTTTCAAGAGGCTGGATTATTTCCATGGCTGACCGTACTCGAAAATGTAACTTACGGCTTACTTCTAAAAAAAATCCCGAAAAAACAAGCTGAAGCGAAGGCACTTGAAATATTAAAAATGGTTCATTTGAGCCGCTATACCGATTCCTATCCCCATCAGCTTTCCGGCGGGATGAAGCAAAGAGTTGCCATTGCACGCGCACTTGTGATGGAGCCAGATATTTTACTTATGGATGAACCATTTTCGGCGCTTGATGAACAATCGAGGATGGTCCTTCACAAGGAGCTGCTTGACATTTGGCGTAAAACAAAAGTGACGATTCTTTTTATCACTCATAATATTCGTGAAGCTGTGTTACTTTCGGAAAAAGTCATTGTGTTTGCCACTCGTCCGGGAAAAGTAAAAGAAATCATTACTGTTCAGTCGGCTAAAGATGGAGTCATGCCAGACAGTGTTACACTTCATTCCGAACAAAGAATCTTATCGATTTTAGAAGAGGAAATAGAAAAAGTGCTGAAGGAGGAAATGGGTGATGACTACAGCTTTAAGGCGGATCGGCTTCATCGTGATCATAGCGGCGATTTGGGAAATCACATCTAGATTTTCAGGTCTCCCCGCATTTATGTTTCCGCCGCTATCGCAAATATTCGAAACAATGTTCAATGGGATTGTAAACGGTCAAATAACAGTAGCCATTGGCGTTAGCTTAAGCAGAATTTTAATTGGTTTCTTGATTGCCATAATTTTAGGCACATTCATGGGTTATTTAATTTGGAAGTATAAATTCGTTGAAGATACACTTGGCTTCTTAGTGACGGCACTCCAGTCAATCCCAAGCATCGTGTGGTTTCCGCTGGCGATTATCTGGTTTGGACTGAATGATTTTGCCATTCTTTTTATCGTCACGATTGGTGCTACGTGGACAATGACAATCAGTGCCACGAGCGGATTTAAAAATGTGCCAAAGCTGTATCAGCGTGTTGCAAGGACATTTGGTTCCACTGGCTTTCATTTTATTCGGACGGTCATCATGCCTGCTTCTGTTCCGCAATTACTATCAGGTCTCCGAATTGCATGGGCTTTTTCGTGGAGAGCATTAATGGCTGGTGAATTGCTTGGAGCAGGCGGTGGACTTGGAAAACTTTTAGAAACAGGAAGATCCCTCGGACAAATGGATCTTGTTATATCCGTAATGATCGTGATTGCCATCATAGGAACAATCATGGATAACATTGTTTTTGTCCGACTGGAACGATCTGTTCAAACAAAATGGGGAATGAATTAACAAGGGAGTTGGAATGAGTTGAAAAAGTTATTAATCGCTGTCAGTGCTTTTTTATTAATCGGTCTTCTAAGTGCTTGCACACAAAATGGTAAAGAAGCTAGTAATCAAGCCCAGGAACAAACGGTCAAAATCGGGTATTTCCCTAACTTGACCCATATCGCTACAATCGTTGCGCTTGAAAATAATTATTTTAAAGATGAATTTGGAGAGAATATCAAAATTGAAACGAAAACAGTTAGTAATGGCGGTTTATTTATGGAAGCCATGACAACGAAAGCAATCGATGTGGGAACGGTCGGTCCTGGTCCTCTGCTGAACTTCTATGTAAAAACCCCTAAATTCCATATAATATCTGGGGCAGTAAATGGCGGAGCGGTGCTTGTCGCCAATGAAGGAAGCCAAATCGAAAAGCTTTCAGACCTTGATGGAAAAAGAGTCGCCATTCCAGTTATCGGAAGCACTCAGGATGTTATGTTAAGGAAAGCCTTGCAGGATGTGAACTTAAATACAACAACGAACGGCGGAACTGTTGAACTATTTGCAGCTGCTCCAGCAGATACAGCTACACTTTTCGTCCAAAATTCTGTAGATGCGGCTGCCACTCAAGAACCGTGGGGTTATTTTCTAGAAACGCAGGCAAATGGAAAGCTTTTGCTTGACTGGGACCAGTTTGCTTGGGGCAAAGAATCAACAAATACAGTAGTCGCAGCAACTGACGAATTCTTAGAAAATAAAGAGCTTGTTCAAGCATATTTAACTGCGCATAAAAAAGCGGTTGCCTTTATTCAAGAGAACCCAGAAAAAGCTAAAGAACTGGTTATCAAGCATATTAAAGATTTAACAGGAAAAGAAATTAATAAGGAAGAGACAACTGCAGCTTTTAATAGACTGCAAGTAACGACAAATGTGAACGAACAGGTAATTCAAGAAATGGCCGATATTAGTAAAGAAGCTGGCTATATTCCGAGTAACAATATTGATGGGCTGATTAATCTAAAACATCTTCAAGATTTAGGAAATTAATAGAAATAAAAAAGCTGTCCTTAATAGAAATTTACATCTTCTCTTGGACAGCTTTTTTTATAATAAATTTTTATTCTAATCCATTAAACCAGCTAATACCAAGCGTATTCTCCCCCGCATGTACACCAATGGCTGCTCCAAGCGGATATGGCTGAAACGCAATTTCAGGAAACTCCACAATAAGTTCATCCTTCCACTTTAACGCTTCTGATTCATGTAATCCATACAAGATGTAAGCTTCTTTTATTGGTTTTTGCTGATGGGCTTTTCTAAGCAGCTGAATCATTTTATCCTTCGCTTTTTTGTCACTTCTAACCTTTTCATTTGTACTTAGTGCCCCATCAATGATTGCAATGATTGGAATAATATTCAGCATACTTCCAAGAAAAAATTGCACTCCGGACATTCTGCCGCTTCGATGAAGCTGTTCGAGACTGCCGATTCGTACATAAGTCTCATTCGTTTCACGTAACTTCTCTAAGTTTGATTTGATTTCTGCTGGCTCTATTCCCAACTCGGATAATTCAATTCCCTTTTTCACAATGCGGGTTAATGGGTAAGTAAGGATCTTCGAATCAATTGTTATGACGTTTGCATCAACAAGCTGTGCAGCCTGTTCACTTGAAGAAGCGGTCCCGCTCAATTTGCTGGAAATATGAACAGAGAAAATAACATCATACTTTTCGCCAAGCTTTTCATATAAATCTTTAAATGCGCCAATTGAAGGCTGTGATGTTTTTGGCGGATTTTTTAATGTTTTTAAACGTTCATATAACTGTGAAGGCGTTAAATCCACCTCCAAAAACTCTTCTTCATCCAATAAAATTGTAACCGGTATCGTATAAACATCTGGATGATTAAGCAGCTGCTCTTCTAAATATGCAGTACTGTCAGTAACCCATGCTATTTTAGTCAACATTTTTCCCCCTTATTGAAATTTATGTAAAACAGGTGAAAGAGGTTGGCTAAATCACCAGCCCCTTCACAAAAATGATGGTTTTAGTCAAAATCAGACTTTCCGAGCCAAACTTGATTGCAGTAAAAATGGTTTAATTTTTGGGAAAACCTTTATTGCTGTATTATAAAAAACGTCCTCATGATGCTCTTCTGGAATCAGTTTTTTTATAAATTCTATATATGGTCCAACGGGAACTAGCGGCCAATCTGTCCCAAACAGCAATTTATGATAGGAATCGGAAAAAACGAGCGCATGTCTTAAATGATCTAAAAACCTGCCTTCACTTTTGCTTATAAGTTCCTTTTCTGTTCCAACAAGCAGACCCGATAAATCGGCATAGACATTTGGATTTTTATAAATGATCTCAGCTCCTGTTAATGTCCATGGATCACCAAAATGAGCCATCATAAACGTCACATTGCGATGCTTTACAGCAACTTCATCAATTGTTAAAGGATGGGCATATTTTAACAGCCCTCTTTCCGAATAAGTGTCGCCAGTATGAAATACAATTGGCAGTCGATATTTTTCTGCCAGACGGTAAACAGGCTCATACACTTCATCATACGCATAAAAAGGATAGTAGCCTAAATAAA
>NZ_JBALOZ010000107.1:0-5372 GCF_036965125.1 Bacillus sp. JJ1503 | reverse complement strand
CAACATTTGGCTTCTGAATCTCTAACTCAAGTCTCAGTAAAGCCTCTTCATTCAGATCATATGGGTTAATTCCTGGACAATAGACAATTTGATCCGGAAGAGACCTTGCTAGATCAAGTCCCATTGGCGTTTGCGCGTGATAATCAGGAAAACCCATTTCAGGTGTTTCAGTTACCCCCATCGCAATACTAAGGACGACATTAGCTTTATTAAATTCTTCTACATAGCCATTATATGAATAATCAACAAAAGATTGCTCTCTTGCTGTTTGATGAAAGGATAAAATATCTGAAAAATGAATATGTGCATCAATAATTTCCATATTAACTCCCTCTATAGCTGAAATTCAATTTGATGAAGCTAACTCAAAATAGAGTTTGATAGATTTCTTTTAGCAAAGAAACCTAAGCTACATCTCTTTATATATTTTGCCTTCTGCACATAGTTTACTTGAAAAGCCTCTTTATTCATATACCTTTCCTGAAAATTTATTCTAGGTACTATCTACTAGTCCAAACGAAATCCCCATTCTTAATAATCGTATTAGCACAATTTAATAATGTAAAGATAATATTGAATTTTTTACAAAAAAAGAACTCTGCCTGAGAATAGGCAGAGCATAAAAAAGATCATTTTATTATAGTCCGCAATCGATCTAGACTATCGATCATATAATCCGTCATTATCACTAAATCATCCATTTGATCCTCAGAGACTAGCCTGTTAAAGCTAATGATCGTTTCATTCTTGATCCAATCTTTATTTACGAACGGATCACAAATGATAGACTGCTTTATTGTTCTGTCCTGTCCCCAAATTTCTTTAAGCCCTTTTTCAATCTGTTGAAAAATCTTAAGCTCATTCGGATGCATCGTTAAGAATTTTACAAAAAGGTGACAGCCGGACAATCGATCTGATTGGACTTCTGGCAAAAGCTCAGCAGCCAAGTTTTCTAACCCAGCTTCCATGATGATGGAACAATGAAGATGTTCAGCATCATGTTGGTTAGAGAAAGTTAATTCATACCGCCGGGATAGCTTTGCGGTATTTATGAAGTCATTTCGATCGATAATGATAATGTCCCCCGCTAAATCACGATCATAAAGCGCTCCCTCAATCACTACCTTCATATTTTCAAAAGCTGTCGGATCAAACATCTAAATATCTATTAAAATAATCCAATTGCATTGCCATTCTCATCTACGTCCATTTTGAGCGCCGCTGGCAATTTAGGCAATCCTGGCATAGTCATTACATCTCCTGTAAGTGCGACAATGAATCCAGCACCAACAGATGGCTTTAATTCTCTAATCGTAATGGAGAAGCCAGTTGGGCGGCCAAGCTTAGTTGGATCATCTGAAAGAGAATACTGAGTTTTGGCCATACAGATTGGCAGGCTGCCCCATCCAAAGCCTTCGAAATCTTTAAGCTGCTTCTTCGCTTTTGATGAAAATTCAACTTTTTCAGCACCGTAAACCTTTTGTGCAATTGTAAGAATTTTATTTTCTAGTGTATCTGAAAGATCATATAATGGCTCGAAGTTGTTTTCTTGCTTTTCAATAACTTCAAGAACCTTGTTTGCAAGGTCTACGCCGCCTTCTCCGCCTTTTTCCCAAACTTCTGTTAATGACACAGGGATATTAGCCTGACTGCAAAGATCCATTAATGTCTTAACTTCATCCTCAGTATCTGTAATAAATCTATTAACTGCGACAACAAATGGCAGGCCAAAGCTTTCGATTGTTTCGATATGTTTCTTTAAATTGGCGAAGCCTTTAGTAAGAGCTTGTACATCTTCTCTTCCAAGATCTGTTTTTGGAAGGCCGCCATGCATTTTTAATGCTCTAATCGTTGCTACGATGACTACCGCTTCCGGCTTGATGCCAGCACTTCTAGATTTAATGTGCAGGAATTTCTCAGCACCAAGATCAGCGCCAAATCCACCCTCCGTAACGACATAATCAGCAAGTTTTGTGGCAGCTTTTGTTGCGAGTACACTATTACATCCATGGGCAATATTAGCAAATGGTCCACCATGAATAAAAGCAGGAGTATGTTCAATTGTTTGTACTAGGTTTGGTTTAACTGCCTCTTTTAGAAGCATTGTTAACGCACCTTGAACTCCAAGATCAGCAACAGTTACAGGCTGTTTATCATAGTTGTATGCAAAGACCATCCGGCCAAGTCTTTCCTTCAGATTTTTCAAATCAGTAGATAAGCATAGAACAGCCATGATTTCTGATGCAACTGTGATATCAAAGCCATCTTCACGAGGAACACCTTGAACAGGCCCGCCTAATCCGATAACCACTTTTCTTAGAGCACGGTCATTCATATCAAGAGTTCGTTTCCAAACAATTCTTCGCGGGTCAATGCCAAGCTGATTGCCTTGCTGAAGATGATTATCAATGAATGCTGCAAGAGCATTATTGGCAGTCGTAATGGCATGAAGATCACCAGTGAAGTGCAGGTTAATATCTTCCATCGGCAGAACTTGAGAGTAGCCTCCTCCTGTCGCACCGCCTTTTACACCCATAGTCGGTCCAAGTGAAGGCTCACGCATCGCAATGATTGCCTTTTTGCCAATTTTAGTAAAAGCATCCCCTAGGCCAACGGTAACAGTTGATTTCCCCTCCCCAGCAGGAGTTGGATTTATTGAAGTAACAAGAATAATTTTTCCATCTTGGTTTGTATCGAGTTTTTTTAATGCTTCTGTTGATAATTTAGCTTTATATTTTCCGAAAAGTTCTAAATCATCTTCTTGAAGACCGATTTTTTTCGCGATTTCTGTAATTGGTTCCATTGGTGATTGTTGAGCGATTTCAATGTCTGACTTTACAATTGGTTTAACATTCATTTTTTATCCCCCTATGCATCATCACAATTATGTAATCGTTTACTACCTTATCATTGTACCATTTATTTTATTTTAAGTAGAGTATGTTGAAAAAGTTTTTTATTATAAAACTTTTTTATGATTGCTACAGATGTTTTTCATTATTATAATAGATTTTAATTGAATTTTCTAACAAGGGGATGATGATTTGCCTATTAAGATTCCAAAGCTTTTGCCGGCAAGAGAAATTTTAGAAGAAGAAAATATATTCGTTATGGATGATGATCGTGCTCTCATGCAGGATATTCGACCTTTAAATATACTCATTTTAAATTTAATGCCTGAGAAGGAAAAAACAGAAACGCAGCTATTAAGGCTTTTAGGAAATACACCATTACAAGTGAATATTTCTTTTCTGAGGACAGCTACACATGAATCAAAGAACACAAGCCCATTGCATCTCGAGCAGTTTTATACTACCTTTTCTGACATAAAGCACCGCAAGTTCGATGGCATGATCATTACAGGTGCTCCAATTGAATTGCTTCCATTTGAAAAAGTGGATTATTGGGAAGAGTTATCTGAAATTATGGATTGGACGAAGAGCCATGTAACCTCCACCTTACATATTTGCTGGGGTGCCCAAGCTGCATTATTCCATCATTTCGGTATACAGAAATATGAGCTTTCAGGCAAATGTTCTGGTGTTTACTCACATCAAGTCCATGATCGTTCAGAGAAGTTACTCAGAGGGTTTGATGATGCCTTTCTAGCTCCGCATTCTAGATATACTGATATATTTATAGAAGAACTTGAAAATCATCCGACATTAAAGTTACTTTCGACATCCGAAGAAGCTGGGCCATTTATTTTGAGTACGAATAATGGAAAACAAATAATGATAACAGGACATTTAGAGTACGAAGCGGATACATTAGCTGAAGAGTACCGCAGAGATGTACAAAAGGGATTGGATATTCATGTTCCTGATCATTATTTTCCAAATGATGACCCATCCAAACAGCCGTTAAATAGATGGCGCTCCCATGCCCATTTATTATTTTCAAATTGGCTAAATTATTATGTATACCAAGAAACTCCATATGAGTGGGATTAAAATAGAAAAGCGGGAGCGCCCCCTAGGGGTGCCTCCGCTTTTCTATGATTGCTGTGAATAGTAAACCTCCTCAAACGGCTGAACGACAACAAACCCATTGCCTGAAAATTTCATTTGAATGGATTCGCCACTTCCTCTTCCAAGGAAGGTTTTGAAAGAAATATCAGTCACAAATTCAGGCTGCAACGTCCCTGACCAGGCAACGGTTGCATTCGGATCTGTAAAAACAGGATTATCAGGAGTAACGAGCAAGGTTAACGGCTCATAATGCGAGGTGATGGCAACCATCCCAGCCCCTTCTAGACGAACATTGAAAAGCCCGCCTGAAAGCATCCCGGCCACTCGCCTCATTAACTTAATATCCCATTTGACCGATGGCTCAAACGCAAGTAAATCATTTCCGTTCACGAAAATAGAATCTCCCTGTAAATGAAGGATAGAGATTTTTTTCCCTTGATCGGCTAAATATAATTTTCCATTCCCTGTCGCTTTCATTAAGGAAGTGCCTTCACCAGTTAATGCCTTTTTAAACATTTTTCCAATCCCATGTTCAAGAATGCCCTCCCGCTCAAATTTAATATTGCCGCGGTAAGATATCATAGCTCCAGTTTTTGCCCATATTTGGTTATTTAAATTAATTTCTAATATTCTTGGTGTTTCAAGTTCAAATAACCCTTCCTCTTTATCCTGCTGCTGAGTTGACTTTACAAAATCATTAATAGAATAACGGCTCATTTGTCTTCCCCCTAATCTTTCTTACCATTTTCTAACATAAAAACCCACATAAATGAAAGGGACTGCCTTAATTCTATCGATAATGACCCTTTAGGAAGCTGGTCTGCCGCGCGCTTATACACGCCAAGCTCGCCGACTTTATGCCAATTATTCTCTTCTGCTAGTTTCTCAAATTCCCAAGGCATCATCGTATTACATATTACCTTTTCCTGATATAGCCGCTGGTAGCTGTTTACTCGTGGCGCAGCTGTTGGCCCAAGAATACCAATGCAGGCGAATCCGCCTGGCTTCACAGCTCTTTGTGCTTCCATTAAGACCTTAAGAGGGTCCTCAGTCCACTCTAAAGAATTAATCGCCATTACAGCATCAAAGCTATTATCAGGAAAGGGGAGGGCAGAAATATCACCTTTCATAAATTGTGAATGATTATGCTGATTAATTTGCTTTGCCTTCTCAATCATTTCCTCAGAAACATCAATTCCTGTAACCATATATCCAGCTTCTGATAACTTTAATGACCCAAAACCGTCCCCACAGCCAAGATCACCTACAGAACCACCGGAAGGAACAAATTCTGCAAAAAATGACGGAATCTCTTTTCTGCTTCCACTTTCCCACATTTCTTGGCTTATTGAATTCCAGCTTGTAGATTTTTCATCCCATTGTTTCTTAGCCTCTTTACTC
>NZ_JBALOZ010000106.1:0-3619 GCF_036965125.1 Bacillus sp. JJ1503 | reverse complement strand
GATATATATAATGACTACCGAATTCTATATGAAATGTTTCGTGATGAGGAATATAAACATATCATGCGAATTATTGTTAGAAAACTAAAGCAGATTTCTAGTAATGATGGAAAGAGCACCGTTTAGCTTTGATTACCGAAAATGAACAATAGATAGGCGATATATGGAACACCCAAAAATAGAATGATCTTAAACATGACTTTTAATACTTGACTGTACGACTTAATAATGATGCTTTCTTCATTGTTTACATCCTCTTTAATGACTTCAGCTAATCTAGTAATATTCATAGTTTTTCTCCTCCAATGATAGAATTCAGCACCAAAACTTTTTCTTATGGATATTTATATGCTTGTCAGCAATAAACATGTCAGGAGAAAAAAATAATTTAAAGGTAAAGCTTACTTGAAAATGATTATTGTTAGCATGAATTTTAGGAGAACGTCATACATTCTCTACAAAGGGGGCGGTGCTGTGAGAGAAATTGAGGTTATTATTGATACGGAGGAAATAGCAGATTTTTTCTTTCATGAGCTAACAAGAAGAGGTTATGTGCCTGCTGAAAATGAATTAGAGGATTTGGCAGATATCGTTTTTGATTATTTATTGCAAAAGTGCATTATCGATGAAGAAATTGACCATGATTAATATAGAAAAAATGACGAGAGTTCTCGTCATTTTTAGCTAAAAGCGAAAATAATATTTTATTACATAATGAATGATCTATTCCTTTGATTGATAGGCCTCTTTATTGACAAGATTAGGAGGCTTTTTTCCTTGTAACCCATCTGTTAAGTTTCTTGCTGCAAGCTCCCACATTTTCGTCCTCGTCTGAATACTGGCACTGCCGATATGAGGAAGAGTGACTACATTAGTGAACTGCAATAAAGAATGATCAATTGGGATGGGCTCCTGTTCAAAAACATCTAGTCCCGCACCCCAAATCATTCCCTCTGATAAGGCTTGTACAAGATCCGCTTCGTTTACAATGCCGCCTCTCGCTGTATTGATTAGTATCGCGGTCTTTTTCATTTGTTTCAATTCTTTTAATGTGATCATATTCTTAGTTTGATTAGTAAAGGGTGTAAGTACACAAACAATATCTGATGTTTGCAATAATGTATCGAGGTCAGCATATTGAATACCAAGCTCGGCTTCTACTAACGGCTTAGGAGTTCTGCTATAATATAATATGTTCATATTAAAGCCTTTCGCTCTTCTGGCTACAGCTGCTCCAATTTCACCTAAACCAATAATCCCTAATGTTGATCCGTATACATCCATTCCAGTCAGATACATTGGTGACCATGTTTTCCAATTTCCTTCACGTAAGCTATTAGATGCTTCAATCAATCTTCTTGAAGTTGCAAGTAAAAGCGCAAATGTAAGATCGGCCGTTGTTTCAGTCAATACACCGGGTGTATTCGTAACTATGATTCCCCGAGAACTAGCTTCTTCTATTTGAATATTATTATAGCCGACAGCTAAATTGCTAATTACCTTAAGATTGCTGCCTTGATCTAGCAACTCCTTATCAATATTCTCAGTAAGTAAACTAAGCAAACCATCATATTGATGGATAATATCCATTAATTTCTCTCTTGGTATTTCTTCATCCTCTGAATCCCAAATATCAACTTGAAAGTTCTCATTTAAGTAATCTAACACATGCTGAGGAGGCTTTCGCGTAATAAATAGCTTCTTGTTAATAAAAATCATCCCCAATCAAAAAATGAAATTTATTGAAAATTTTGTTCAATTAACATTATTGTATCATTACCCTATCAATCATGTAGGTAGATAAATAAAGATTTCCGAAATAATTTTTATATTTATGAAACCTTTAAATTAAGAGATTCGTATTATTCTTGACTGAGCGACTTAATAAAGGAGGAGTATGGAATGTCATTTTTTAATAAAGTTTTGGCAAGTGTTGGAATTGGGTCAGCAAAGGTGGATACGAAGCTAGTTCAGGATACAGTTACACCAGGCGGTGAAATTAGAGGGGTTGTTGAAATTCGGGGAGGAAATGTAGAACAAAAGATTGATGCTATTTACTTGTCAATTAACACAACCTATTTGAAGGAGTCAGATGATAAAAAGTACACAGTCACAGGTTTAATTGACCGTTTTCAAATTACTGCATCATTTACTCTCCTGGCTAATGAACGTAAAGAAATCCCATTTTCCTTCATCATTCCATCAGATACTCCACTATCTATCGGTAAGACAAAGTTATGGGTTTCGACAGGCCTGGATATTAAAAATGCAGTTGATCCTACTGATAAAGATTATCTTCGGGTTGTACCTAATGAACTTATGGATTCTGTATTTCAAGCAATAAATAGTTTAGGCTTTCGGTTGAGGGAAGCAGAATGTGAATACGCATCTAGCCGTTTCCGCAGCAGATTGCCATTTATTCAGGAGTTTGAATTTGTCCCAACCTCTGGTCCATTCCGAGGCCGTTTGGATGAATTAGAAATTACCTTTTTCCCAATTTCAAGCAATGAAATTCAAATATTAATGCAGGTTGACAGGAAAGTAAGAGGATTAGGAAGCCTATTTTCTGAAGCACTTAATCTAGATGAATCACATGTGCGTTTCTCTGTAAACCGAGTGGATATACCGAATATGCAGCAAAGAATTCAATCTATCATTCAGCAATACTCATAAATTGATACAAAAAAATGAGCCCTGTGATTCAAATTAGGGCTAATTTTTTTTGAATTAACTATTCTTTAATAACGGGAGAAATAAAACTAGTAAACTTATAGCTCGGCTTTCTAAATTCTTCGTCAGATATAATGCCGTGTACGCCTAAACGTTGCATGACTGGGAATTGGTACTGCTTTTTAATTGTCCAGGAAAAAATATCAAACCCTAATAATTGTGCCTTATTAATAAAGGCTTTCGTTAATAATTGGTGATGAATGGAAAGGAAGGAGGCATAAGGCCTATATGATGCCAATTGCAGTAAATCTAAAGGCTTGTTTAATAATAGTCCAGTTGCAATGTCAGGCACAAGTTCCTTTAATTGTTTCAGCTCGTTAATGTTAAAGGATTGAACTTTTACTGTTTCCGGATCTAACCCATTATTAATATGGTCGTTTAATATATTTGATAGAATATCTATCATTCCCGGCTGTTTATCAGGAGACTTTACATCAATTAATATGCCAATTTTCTTACCAAAGATATAGAGTACTTCTTCAAGCAGTGGAATCCTTTCATCCGTGAAATCTTTCGAAAACCATGATCCCGCATCAAGCATTTTCAATTCCTTCACTGTGAAATCACCGATATACCCTGCCCCGTTAGTCGTCCTTTTTACATCCTCATCATGAATAACAACTAATTGCTCATCCTTACTTAGCCTTACATCAAGCTCAATATAATCAAAACCAAGATCAACCGCTTTTTGAAAGGAAGCAATTGTATTTTCAGGAGCATAATAGGAGGCACCCCGATGAGCAATAGACTTGAATGGGTGTAGTGGCTGCAGATAATAAAATAGGTTAGAAGTCACTAACCAAAGACCAAGAAAGATGCAGGTTAAAACAGGTCTTTTAATAGGCGAAGTTATGATCATTTCAAAGCCCCCTTTATCATATTTTTATAT
>NZ_JBALOZ010000105.1:0-13058 GCF_036965125.1 Bacillus sp. JJ1503 | reverse complement strand
AATAAGAAAAAAACGATAGGAGCGACAAAAATGGGTCTAGTGAAAGCATTTAATGATTGGAGAGCTGCAAGGTATGAAAACCATGTTGCCCAAATGAAAGACATGAACAAATGTCCTGAATGCTATGGAAGAGGCTTTATGCCTTATCCAGCGAATGAATTTGCCTTTTATGGCAATTTACTCGATTGTCCAGGCTGTAACGGCAGCGGCGATTACGGGGATTGGAATGAGTTAGTCTGACAAGGATTTAACATTAATCGAAAGTTCCTGCAATACAATGAGACAAAAACGATTGTCGTCTTGTAAAACTGCGCTTACGGACACCAGTTCCGTAATGTTTGATAAAGTTAGATAATCCCTACTGTTTGCGGACATATGGTCCGTTATTTTGTAAAAAAGCAGTAATTTCTTGTATATTTTCGTAATTAACGTACTTATGGTCCGCTTACGCCATAAATTAGGATCTTTTTTATGAGATTAATGGATCTATTGTCCGGATTTAATTAAATAGTAAAAAAATAACGCTCAAATCCGAGCGTTATTTTTTATTAATTTGTTATGCGATTTTTCTGTTAATTAAAATGTTAATTGAGATGTTTTTTTTGCATAATCGGAACGATCTATTACAAACTTACATATTATTCATCTGATTCTTCACTTTGTCTATTTGTTTGTGTTGGAAGTGTATCCCAGAAGCTTGTATCGGCTGATTCAATTGATCCGTCAGCGATTGCACGAACAGTTGAATCTAGTGTAGTAATCGTTTGTTTAATCAAATAGCCATTACTCTTTTGGCCAATCGCATAAGATTCAATATAATGATCAGACATGCCGCGCATTTCAAACAATAAAGTAGAAATATCATAATATGCAGCAATTCCATTACGTCCAATATTATTAGTCGAGCCTCCTGAATATTTTCCAAGGTGTCCCCAGCCTGTCGGTTGAATCGCATTAAATACAACTGATCCTAGCTTTTTTGACCCTTCTAACACTTCAGGTTTCACATTTGGACTAGTCGGATAAAGGATGGAACCAGAAACAAGCTGCCCTTCTGTTTCACTTAGCGTTCCTTGGTGATGCAGGTCAATCAAATAATCAATCTCGTATTTTTGAAGAACATTTTCATGCAAAGCCCTTGCTTCAGGCTCCATTTGACTAGGAGCTTTATCATGCTCTCGGTTTAAATCAATATAATTAGCATTGTAGCGTGTTAAATGTCGATCTCCATCTGCTAAATAATTTTCAAGTGAGAAATTAACATCTCCCATCGCTCCATCGGCATTTAACATCGGAATAATAAGAACGTTTACATTATCGAGCACACCCTTTGTCTTCCCTGTTCCCAGATGTTTAATAAATTCTAGAGCCCCTTCAGTTGTAAGCTGTTCATTTCCGTGCTGCTGAGTTAGAAATAAAATAGTCGGGTTTGCTGGATTCGAAATATATTTTGCCATGTAAATATCACGGCCTTTGACTGTTTGGCCAATTACCTCTAGCTCCATTGCCTGTTGCTTAGCATCCTGGGTTTTCAGATATTCAACTAAACTATCATATGTATGAAGAATTGATGTTTGAATTGAACCGTTCCCAGCACCTGGCCCATTCCCAACAGCTTGTACGGGCATGGAAACAGCTGTTACTGCTCCTAACGCCATTAAACTTGATAATGAAACAGAAAGTACCTTCTTTTTTAAGCTCATAAACGTTCCTCCCAATTCCTATTTGATGTTACACGCTCATTGTACGATTTGAGAGAAATTATGTTAATAGAGTGACTGACCTAATTGTTTGACAAAATAGGCTATATCAATTGTAGATATTTATCTTATAATAGGGAAAAAATGTATAAAATATATATATTATGGGGGATTTGTCGCTTATATAAATCCCCACTATCATTAAAATTTAGTGCAAAACACCTCTATTATTTATTTCTTCCTAAATAGCATTTGAAAGATGCTACTTCCGACAGAGCGAAATCTGAAAACAACGGAAGAATAATGTCGAAAAATCAGCCAAGCCGCTAGGATTTTAGGTCGAAAGTTGGAAGAAATTTGTTTTTTGTCTAAACCTGAAAAAGTCCCTCTACCTCTTTTCCTTCTCTTCCGTGAGTTGTTTCAGCTTGTGATAGAGAATTCCAAATCGCTTCCTCTGTGACCTCAGCAGCTGCAGTAAATATTTGGTTAAAGATTGGCAGGTCCTCTCTAATGAATCTTCCTGTATCATAATTCTCTTTGGAATAATGAGAAATTCTATTAGCAGTTGAAAAAGCAATAACAATATCCCCACTGCCATGGCCAAAATGGCTTCCAGTTCTACCAAGACCGATGCCGCACCGCTTTGCAACCCTCTCAAGCTGCCGATCACTTACTGGAATATTTGTTGCTAGCACGATGATGATCGATCCATCTGATGTTTTCGAAATACTATTACCATTAAGCTCTCCATGAGAAAACTTTTCCTTTGGAAACTCTTCTTTAGAGCCAAAATTTGTTAAAACCATGCACCCAATTATGTATTCCTTTTTTTCCAATTCATCATAAATCACTCTCGAGGAACTTCCAATCCCTCCTTTATATCCGAAGCAAACCATTCCCTTGCCAGCACCTATTGCTCCCTCTTGGGAAAGATTTGTTGTTGCCGATGTAATGGCTTCAATCGCATGACTAGATTGTACAGGGAATTTTCGAATGGAATTTAAGATTCCATCATTACATTCGCCTGTAACAATATTAATCGTTCCCGTTGTATCCCCAATCTCTGGGTTCATTTCAAGCATATATTCTAATGTCCCTTGGGTTACTGCTGGGACGCCAAATGTATTTGTTAACATAATAGGGGATTCTATAACACCTAGCTCATTCACTTGAATGAGTCCGGCCGTTTTCCCGTACCCATTAATAACATAGCTTGCAGCAACAACCTTTTCTTGAAAAAGATTACCGCCGTGTGGAAGAATCGCTGTCACTCCTGAGCACGCGTAATCCTCCCCATCCATTGGAAAATCAAGTGTTACATGACCTACTTTTACACCTTCTACATCTGTAATGCAATTTTTCTTGCCAGTTTTCAATGTACCTACTGTATATCCTCTTTCTCTAATTTTCTTGCCGGCTGATTTATACATGTCAATCCTCCATCAGTATTATTAAAGTCTACTCTTGTAAATCATAACAAAATCATTCCAAATTGTGCTATTATTTGAAACCAAACTTGCAGGAGCAATTGTTGCTACTCCTAAAAATCTATTCTATGATATTATTATTTAAACAAAATCTTATTCTACTTATAAAGGAGACTGACCCATGCCCTCTTTTGTACATGAGCGAAATGGTGTATTCCCATCTGTATGCCCACTCGATTGCCCGGATCAATGTGGACTTCTTCTACATAAAGAGGATGGAAAAATCGTAAAAGTGGACGGAGATCCTAATCATCCCGTTACGAAAGGGAATATTTGCAACAAAGTGCGTAACATGACTGCACGTATTAATGATGAAAACCGATTGAAATATCCGATGAAAAGAACGGGCCCGAAAGGCACAGAATCGTTTGAAAGAATTAGCTGGGAGGAAGCGATTAACACCATAACTTCACACTGGAAGGAACTCATCCAAACGGACGGACCTGAAAGTATACTTCCCTATAGCTTCTACGGAAATATGGGAAATTTAACTGCGGAAGGAATGGACCGCCGCTTTTTTCACAGGCTTGGTGCATCACAGCTAGACCGCACGATCTGTCAGTCGGCTGGGACAGTAGGCTATAAGTACACAATGGGCGGAAGTTTTGGAATCGATCCAGAGGAAACCATACATTCAAAGTTAATCATCTTTTGGGGCGTTAATGCCGTGAGCACAAATATGCATCAGGTCGCACTTGCACAAAAGGCTAGAAAAAATGGAGCAAAAATCGTTGTAATAGATGTTCATAAAAACCAAACTGGACGGCTTGCTGATTGGTTTATTCCAATTTTTCCAGGAACAGATTCTGCGTTAGCACTTGGAATCATGCATATTTTATTTGATGAAAATAGAGTAAATGAGGAATTTTTACAGGAGTTTACAGTCGGTCACCATGAACTCCGTGAGCATGTTAAGCAATATCATCCTACTGCAGTTTCTGAAATCACGGGTGTACCTATTGAGGATATTTATAAACTTGCACGTATGTACGGGGAAACCTCTCCATCTTATATTCGAATTGGAAATGGACTTCAACATCATGATAATGGCGGGATGGCCATCCGTACAATCGCCTGTCTGCCGGCTTTAACCGGACAATGGCTGGAAAAAGGCGGTGGCGCTATTAAGGGGAATTCTAGTTATTTAGCTCATAATTCCGAGGCTTTGCAACGTCCAGAACTATTGGAAAACAAAAACACACGGATAATCAACATGAACCAGCTTGGCCAGGCTCTCTTAGAGCTGGAGCCACGAGTTAAGTCCTTATATATTTATAGCTCTAATCCGGCTGTTGTTGCCCCTGAAGGTAATAAAGTTAGAAAAGGACTAGAGCGTGATGATTTATTTGTTGTTGTTCATGATTTATTTATGACAGAAACGGCAAAATACGCTGACATTGTGCTGCCAGCAACCTCATCCTTTGAAAATATGGACTTTTATAGCTCGTATTGGCACCATTTCATTCAATTGCAACAGCCCGTAATCGAGCCTCATGAAGAAGCAAAATCGAATGTTGATGTTTTCCGTTTGCTTGCGGATGGGATGGGCTATCATGAACAAGCCTTTAAAGATACGGAAGAGGACATGATCAGACAATCTTTAGATAATCCAACTAATCCTTATATTGATGCCATAAGTTTTGAGGGCTTAGTTGAACAGCAATATATGAAGGCAAATGTCAAACCATTATTTCCTGGAAAGCTATCAACACCAAGCGGAAAAATTGAACTTTATTCTGAACAAATGAAGCGAGAAGGGTATCCGGCTCTTCCAACCTATATACCAATTCATAAAGATGAAGATTCCCCATTTTTATTCGTTCCAGCGCCTAATCATAATTTCTTGAATTCAACTTTTTCCAATAATGAGAAGCATGTTTCCCTAGAAAAGGATCCTAAGCTTCATTTAAATCATGAGGATGCACATGAATTAGATATTGTAGATGGAGAGACTGTACGGGTTTGGAATAATCGCGGAGAATGTGAACTAAAGGCAGCTGTTGGAGATTTGGTCCTTCCGGGTGTGGTCGTTTCTCAAGGATTATGGGCAGATACCCCGGGTAAAAAACACCATGTAAACTCACTTACACCAGACCGGATTTCAGATATGGGCGGCGGAGCAACCTTTTTTTCCGGACGGGTGAAGGTGGAAAAGCTAAATGTATCAGATGGAATCAATAAATAATTTGTTCATAGATTTGAATAGTTATTACTAAAACGCTTGGAATTAGTTTCCAAGCGTTGCTTTTTTTAATCTGCACTTCGTTTATTCTCTATACATTTAGCGTGACGCTTTAGGCGGTTGGCACACGTCGCATTTGCGTTGGTGATTATTTTTAAACTTCGTAAATGTTTTTTCAAAATTGCTGCCACATGCACATTTAAATAATAACTTCTGAGAAAAACCGTGATATTCCGTTGCTAGCAACTTACTATCCGAATTTTTCTCAACAAATTCTTTAATTTTACCGATTGTCCATCGTTTATTCATGCTCTTACACCTCTCTATTTTACCCTTCCGGCATCCGTCCATATTGAGCAAAATCTGTAATTATCATAAGTTTCTCATTATAACATGATCTGTCACACTATTAAGCAGACGTAATATTGAATATCTTTCTATCCATTTAGTCCTGATTAAACCACAATGGATCTTTGTCATCAACATCACCGTTATAATTGATTAGAATCTCATCTCCTGCTTTAATATCTGTAAAAGCATAGAAGTCGAATGTATGATTTTCAAAATTAATCTCATAAATAGCATTGGGTTCATAAGAATGATTAAACAACATTCCATAACCAAGAAGGATCGCAGAATGATTTTTCCCATACTCAAAAGCGTAATCAGCGAGTAGGGTCTGCTCAATGTACTGATGCTGGTCGTTTGGATATGAAATGACAGGCGCTTCATGTAAAAGCTCTCCTTTTTTGATATCACATGTTGCAAATACCCCTCTATTGAATTCTCCATTACTTAGTGAAGATGTTTTTACCTCAATCATGTTGTTTTCCTTCTCACTTTTAAAATTTTTCTTTCTAACTGTAACATTAATTTGAACAATATGCTCTATTTATTTCGAAAAGAGTCTTTCCGATTTATCATAAGGATATGTACTCGCTAACTATTTCCATACCTTTGGTTATTTCCAAGTTCTTTGTCGTTTGTTGCGGAGTTATGGTTGGATCGTTCAAGACAAAATTATAGTATCACTCCTGAAAAATCCCCGCTCAGCACTTCCTTCTCATATTGATTTTTGCATAAAAAGGAAGCAGAGATACGAGTTCTATTATTCTGTTTTTCGAATTGCTCAATTGTTACTTCACAAATGATCGTATCTCCTGTAAAAACTGGTCTCAAAAACTCAAAATTCATCGTACGAGCGAGTACGTTGTTATCTCCGCCAATTTTTGTTGGTAATGTAGCAGTCAACAATCCTTGAACGACAAGCCTCCCTTGTTCATCAGGATGAATATGGTGATTCCCCTCATCCCCAGATATTTTTGTAAACAATTCCACATCTTCTTTTGTGAATTTCCGTTCAAATGTAATAATATCGCCTACTGTTAAAGACAATTCTTTTCTCCCCTTTTTATTTTCAATTATTTTAATAATTTGAGCGGACATTGAGTGCGCTATTTACGAAAAAACACAGGAAATTACTGCTTTTTTACAAAATTGCGGAACCTATGTCCACAAACATAAGGAATTAATTCATTTTTGCTCAAATAAAGGAACAGATGTCCGCCAAGTCTAGATAGAAATAAAATAGCGTCCCACCCTTTTAGTTATGACAGAAAATCTTGAGGTTTCCAATCTTTTGGCTTAATACCCTTATTCATCCATTCCTTTTGTGGCGGTTGATATGGGGCAGTGGCCATTAAATGATTGTTATGCCAGCTTGCTGCCCCGGAACGAATCATTTCATCGAGGAGAATTTGTATAAATTCCTCAGGCTGAAGCTGGAAAGTGTAACGTGCAAAGTCTTGGAACCAACCACAATTTAGAAGATACTGATCGATTTCTTCTTTTGCCAATCCGTTTTTAATGATTAGGGTGAATGAAAAAATCCTCTTGCAGGCATGCCATGAGATTTTTTCTGGTGCCTTTAGCCACTTTTCAAACCGTTCCCTTGCAAAATCAATGGCAGCATGAGGATTCTCCATTTGTGGTCCATGTCCTGAATATGCCTGTTTTATCTGGAGCTTGGACAGCCGATCCAGACTTTCGATAGATCGATGGATCGATGCAACACCCTCTCGAAAGATATTTAACCAGCCGATATCATTTTTGTGAAATAGATCCCCGGAAATTAATATTTTTTCTTCAGGATCATATAAAGAAATATGCCCTAACGTATGTCCCGGTGTGTGCAAGACTTTAAAAGTTCTACTTCCCGTATAAATTTCATCGTTATCTGAAAGTTTCCTATCTACTCGGTAAGGTTCTACAGGCTGATCTAACCATTCCGCACTACAGGCTTCAGGATCACAAGAATTAATAATTTCGGCATCCCATTTATGAGCAGCAATCTTCACATTGTAATTTTTTTGAAGATGAAAATTCCCACCTACATGGTCACTATGATAATGTGTGTTCACTATAAGGTGTAATTCTTCTGGTGAAACACCATGATCTTTTATTAGTTGCTCAGTTTCTTTCACATCACTCCCAAAACCAGTATCAATAAGAATCGGGAGCTGATCCTGAATTAGAACCATGTTTGCACTTGGAAATTTTCTTTCAAAAAAAATAATCCTAGATTTTTTCAAACGGTATCCCTCCTACACCATTATGGTTGAGCGTTCGCTCAATTTTATTATAAATAATTTACAGAATATTTAAAATAAAATTCATCCCGATAACTAATTTGTCACATCAATTAAATTAAAAAGGGCCTTCCCAGTTAAAGCAAAGCACCCTGTTACTTGAAATTTTTTTATGAATCGTACTAGCAAGACAACATTTTTTCAACTAAAAATGAGCAAAGACTCAACCCTTTAAACTTGTTTGTATGTTTACGATGATGAGTAATACTAATATTATATCTGTTGCACTAGATAGTTTAATAGTCTTCACAATCTTTGCACTTACAAAGAAAAAGGGCTGCCATAGCAACCATTTTCTACATTCATGTTTTGTTTAAATAGATAGAACCTTATTTTTTCGGCATTCTCGACAACTTAATAAAAACTCCTAACCCCGCTAAGAAAAACCCTAAACAAAATAAGCTAGCTGGACTCCCCCAAACTATTTCACCCATTTAAAAACCCTCCAACACTAATTTTAGGTATATTTTACCATGTTTATAATAAATTTTGAATATTTTTATTAATTTGTGAGAAAAATTTTTGGGAACCTTCTATGACGAAAAAGATAGCTTACGCAAATATTTTCTTTCAGGCTTGTTAAACTCACGTTAGTAAAAAAAGAGTCTCCACTTATTGTAGAAACGCATTTTTCTAGCTTAATAGAAACCTAGTATAGATACATATAAAAACAACAACTAGAACCCAACGTATGCTTGTTCAATATCCTTTAAATCGGTACATTTTCAAAATGTTCAACTATTGGAAATGGGTCGTAGAAATGATGTAATTGTTTTTTCCATTCTTGATACTCTTTTGATTGTCTAAATCCAATTGTATGATCAACTAAAGTTTCCCATTTCACAAGTAATAAATATTTCCCCTCAACTTCTATACATCGTTGTAATTGGTGGGATATGTACCCTTTCATTGATGAAATAATTTCTGATGCTTCACGAAATGCTTCTTCAAATTCCACTTCCATACCTATCTTAACTTGCAGCATTGCAGCTTCTAATATCATACAATTACCCCCATTTTACGATTATACCATCTGTGAATTTTCTCCTTTTGATCTCTTGGAACCATTCGTACAATATAAAATTTTTATATTTGAAAAAGACTTTTTAACCACTGTTCATCCCATTGGAAATAAATTCCATCATTTTCCTTTTGTAAAAATAAAGCTTTAGGGTAAGGTAAAGCAAGTTCAGGCATATTACTGGGACTAAAATATTGTAGTTCAGCAGTTTCGTTATCAATTGGACCTAATTCACCACTTTGAATAACGCAATCAAACATATAGCCGATATACTCCACTTGATGACCATTAGGATATTCGTAACGAAAGTCTTTCCCACCAAATACGCCTAATAACTTTTTTGGCACAACATATAATCCCGTTTCTTCCCATACTTCACGAACAACTGCTTCGGCAGGTGCTTCTCCAAGTTCAATTGCACCAGCAGGAAGACTCCACTTCTCGCCATTCCCTTTGTTTTGTAATAAAATTTCACCCAAATTGTTTCGAACAATTCCTGTTACACTTGGCATAAAAATAAGTTCATTACCGACTTTTTCTCGGAGGTTTTTATAATAATCCGACATTGCCATTTTTCTAACCACCTTGAAATATTAATTTCTATTTATATTCTCTCCGATATACAAAAACACCTGTTTTTCTTCAACTAAACTTCAATTATCTTAATAACTCCTGCAGAAAAGACGTTTATCCCACTTGGATCAAACACATAAATCTAGAATGAAGATTAATTTTTGATATGAAATGGAAATATTAAAAGACCAAACCCCTCGATTTGGTCTGAAAATTTTTTAAGAAACTTCTTTCTTACTCTTCTGCCGATTTTAATTCATCCTGTTTTTTCTTATTAATATTATGGATTACAAAAGTTCCTATGAAAGCTAAAATCAGAATTCCGAAAAAGATTAAATGGTGTAATTCAATTCCAAATACACTAGCAAACATTTTGGCTGATATAATTGCGATCAGAATAAATGCAGTGTTTTCTAATTCAGGTACTTTTTCAATTAGCACAAGAAAAACTTTAGCAACGGTCCGCATCATTAATATGCCAAGCATGCCCCCGATTAATAAAATCCATACTTCTTCCGAAACAGCAAAGGCAGCTAAAATACTGTCAGCAGAAAAGGCTAAGTCCATCAGTTCTACCGAAATAACCGTTGCCCAGAAGATTCCGATTGTGCGGACGAGCCAGCTTTCTTTTTTCATGCCACTTGTTTCTTCATCGTCTTCACCCATCCAGAAATGCTTAATGACAATCCAAGCTAGATAAGCAGCCCCCAGAACCTTTATCCACCAGAACTTAATTAACAGCATTCCAAGACCGATAAAAATGAATCGGAAAAAATAAGCACCGATTAATCCATAAGTTAAAGCTTTTCTTTGCTGCTCTTTAGGAAGATGCTTGACCATTACAGCTAAAACTAAGGCATTATCCGCAGATAATAAACCTTCTAGTATAACTAATGTACCTATATAGCCCCATGATACAGGATCAGACAATACTTTGGCCCACATTTCCCAATCAAAAAAAGAAGCATAGGTGTCTAATAAAAGATTAAGAATTTCCAAATGAAAGACTCCTTTAGATAACTACGAATACCTATATTTTTTACCGAAAATTATCACTTCCTTAGGATTCTCACTAATGGAATAAATATGCAAAATCTGCGATAGTCTTTTTCCCTTTTTCAATGAATAGAAGATATATAAAAATTTTTTGGACAGGAAAAGTGCAATATCGGAAACTTGTCCAGAAAAACCGAATGCTGCTATTTTAAAGGCTGAATACCGTTTCAAACTCTTGCTTTGGCAGTGGTTTGCTTATGTAATATCCTTGAATTTCATCACAACCGATCTTTTCTAATATATGAATGACTTCCTCCGTTTCTATCCCTTCAGCAACAACCTTTAGATTCAATTCATGTGCAAGAAGTGTAATAGCCTTTACAATAGCAATATCATCTGAATTCTTAGCCACTTCCTGTATGAACGTTCGATCAATTTTCAAGGAATGAATTGGAAATTTCCGTAAATAATTTAGTGACGAATACCCTTTGCCAAAATCATCAATGGCTACAGTCACACCCATTTTTCTCAATTCATTTAGGCATGAAATACATTCCTCTGCATGATCTATGAAACTATTTTCCGTAATTTCAATTTCAAGAAGATGTGGCGCAAGCTCCGTTTTATCTAGCACTTGCTTAATAACATGGTGAAAATTAGGCAGTCGGAAATGAAGAGGTGAAATATTAACTGAAACTTTAACTGGCTTGAAAAAAAGAGTTTCATTCCATTCCTTATTTTGCTTACAAGCCTTTTCCAACACCCATTTATCTAATTTATGAATAAATCCAGTTTCCTCTGCAGTAGGAATGAAATCATCAGGTGAGAGTTTTCCGAGATCAGGGTTATTCCAGCGTATTAAAGCCTCTATCCCATTAATTTCTTTCGAAACTAAGTTCATCTTTGGCTGAAAATAAAGTTCAAATTCATCATTCTCTATGGCATTTCGTAAATGATATTCAATTGATAACGCTTTCTCCTGTGAATGAGACATATCTTTTTCATAAATATTAAATGTATTTCGGCCTTTTGATTTCGCCCTATACATCGCTGCATCCGCATTTTTTAATAATGTCTCACAATCATCCCCATGGTCAGGGAAAATACTAATTCCAATACTGCATGAAGTGAAAATTTCCAAATTGTTTAATAGCATGATTGATTGATCAAAAATAGAAAGTATTTGATTTGCCGAATGTATTGCGCATTCATAATCATTAATTTTTGGATAGAGAATAATAAATTCATCTCCAGCAAAACGGTAAATTTGTGCTTTTTGGAAGAGAGCTTTTTTAAGCAAAAAGGAAACTTTTGTAATTAATTGATCTCCCACTGCATGACCGAAAGAATCATTTATTTGTTTAAATCGGTCAAGATCGAGATATAATAAAGCAATTCTTTCATTTCGACTTTGGGAAATTGAGATTAAGTGATTTAAATCATCGCTAAACTTTCGTCTATTAGGTAGACTAGATAGTATATCGTGATAGGCCATATATTCAACTTGCTGCTGGGCGTGATGCAGTTCAGTAATATCATTCATGCAGCCAAGAATTTCTTTAATCTCTCCATGCTCATAAATTGGCGTTAAATGAGTTAATATCTGTCTCCCGCGAAATGGATATTGATAAGTAACTTGGCGGCCTAAAAAGGCCTGATGATAATATTGAATTAGGTTTTCGGTTATCTCTTTAGGAAATATTTCATGTACCTTTTTATTCTTCATATTTCCGTTCTCTAAACCTAATTTATTTGCTAATTGCCCCTCATTGAGTGTATATACATAATGATCATGATCCTTAGCTACTTTAAAGATTAGATTATTCATCGAGGCAACAATTTGCTGATAATCATTTTGCAAGGCCGTTAATAGTTTTTCTTGCGCAAACTTCCCTTCTGAAATATCAGTACGTATGGCAATAAACATAGTCGTTTTACCAGAGAGGTCCTTTAATGGCACGATGGTTGTCTTTACCCAATAGAAAGACCCGTCTTTTGCTTTATTCTTCACCTCACCTTCCCACACTTCTCCTTTATTAATACTGGTCCACATATTTTTGAAAAATTGCTTATCGTGATGGCCTGAATTCAGAATACGATGATCCTTTCCGATTAACTCCTCACGGCTATATTTTGAAAGCTCACAGAATTTGTTGTTAGCATAAATAATTTCTCCCTTAATGTTCGTAACAGCTACGATTGCTGAAACATCAAGTGCGAATTTTAGATTAGAATAGTCTTCAAGGAAAGAGCTAATCTCCTGAATATCCTTTTCCATTCCTAAAAATGACTGATAATTTTTATGACCAATTTTAAATAACTCTTTCAACGAATTAATCCATGGCTGCACTTGATTTTCTTCAAACATTCCAGCCATTTTCACACCCCTTTAAAATGTAAAAATATTAATAATGTTACATAAATATAAATCCATTAAACTAAGTAATAAGA
>NZ_JBALOZ010000104.1:4660-13665 GCF_036965125.1 Bacillus sp. JJ1503 | reverse complement strand
GTTCATTAGATAATAACTAAAAAAATTTATGTATTGTATTCAGTCTGTCATTTATGACCTTATATTGCAAAAGTTCCATGGATATTATGGATAAAAACATGGAAACATAGTGATGTAGTATTAAAAAGAGTAATAAAAAAGGGGGTAAATTTATGAAAGTGAAAGCGATTATCGCCTCATTATTTACAATGTCCATTCTTGCTGGATGTGGTGTTAATAATGATAATAATGTGAATGAAACTGCAATGAGAAACCGTGATAACTTGACAAGAGTAAACAATCCAGGCACGAATGACTTTAATGTTTTTGACAACAGGGATATGAGGAATACAAATATAACTCCAGTTAGAAATAATAAAAACGCTCTAAATAATAGCTCTAAAATGCGGGTAGCTGACCGTGCAGCAGATAAAATCGTCTCTATGCCTGAAGTAGATCACGCAAATGTAATTGTGACAGATAATAATGCCTATGTGGCGGCACGGCTAGTTAATAAACAAAATGGCTTATCCCGTGACATAGAACGAAAAATTTCTGATCAAGTAAAATCAGTCGATCGTAGTATTAATGATGTTTATGTATCGGTAAACCCTGATTTCTATGATCGAATGAACAATTATTCAAATGATATTCGCAACGGCCAGCCAGTCGAAGGGCTTTTCGATGAGTTCTCAACTACAGTTCGCCGTGTATTCCCAACCCATTTTAATAAATAATTTTACCACAATAAAAGAGGATCTAACCAAAAAAGTTAGGTCCTCTTTTATTGATTTTGAATAAACGTCTCTTTTCTCCTGTTGGTTTCGGAGGTATGTTTCATTATCATCAGTTCATATAGAGTTTTTAATGCATCAACGGCGTATTCACCTTTATTTAACATAATACAATCAGCTCGGAGCCCCATAAATGCATCCGTTAGTTCAGCTCTTGATGGCATGCCTTTTTTTGTTAGTTGCTCAAGTACACCTGTTGCCCAAATAATTGGAATATGTGCAGCCTGACAAAGATTTATGATTTCCTCTTGGATAGATGCTAATTTAGTAAAACCTAATTCAACAGCAAGATCGCCTCTTGCAATCATTATTCCAAATGAATCGAAATTAAGTCCCTCGATAATAATTTTGGATAAGTTATGGAACGCTTCCTTTGTTTCAATTTTTGCTATGATCCCTATATTCTTTGGCGGCAATGAATGTAAGAGCATCCGAAGTTTCTCTAAATCTCTAGGGTGATGTACAAATGAAAGACCTATGGAATCCGCTAGTCCATGTACAAAAGGAAGGTTCCCTATATCAGTGTTTGTCATGGAAGGCATAATAAAGTGAACAAAAGAGTCAGGAAGATTAAGCCCTTCTTCTTCACGAAGCTTCGTTATTTTTTTATTTGTTTTTAAGATGGTAATACCTATCCATTCATCCGTAATGGAACAAACTTCTCCAATGATTTTTCCGTCATTAAAAAACACTTTGTCTTTCAACGAGACATTTAGTAATGCTTTTGGCGAGTTTATTGAAAAGACTTTAGCTTCCATTGCGAATAATTCTAGAGCTAATTCGTCTCTAATTATTGTAATCATATCTCCTGGCTTCACATTAAAATAAGGTCTTTCCTCATTAGACGGCTTTTCAGGGTAAAATATTTTTTCTACTCTAATTTTTGGACCAGCTAATTCCATATGAATTTTACATAAGTTTCTCTCTTGGCCAAGTTCTAATTCCGCTTCTCGAACACAATCAACAAGCTTTTTCCATATTTCTGGAGAGTCATGAGCACAGTTAATTCGTGCAATATTCATCCCATGGTGAAGCAAATCCTTTATAATCTTTTGATTTTGTAGCATGGATGAATGAAGAGTAACCATAACGGAAGTTTCAGTCCTACCGAACAGCCCCTTATTGCGGTCCTGTTTAATTTGATTGGACATATGCGGACATAGATCATATGTAGAAGATTGATCAATAAACTCTAAGTTATTTAACATTTTTTCAATTGAGTAATGAATATGAGGATGAATAGTCGAGAATGATGATAGGCCTTCCTGCAAAAGAGTAAAATCCAATTTCTCTGAATAAATATCCCTTAATTTTAGGAAAGCTTTTAAATTTTCCTTACTTAGGAAAACTGTAGAGTTTTCATTCATTTCTTGTTGCCCGACAATCATAATGTTTTTATGCAGGCTTGAAAGGATATTATTTAATAAATTTTGGTTTTCATTTATAACATCTCTAATCATTTGTGAACCACCTCATTATGTATCGTCACATGTTAGTATATGGATTCATCATTAAATGGTGTGATAGGATTTTTATATAAAGAAAAAGCTGTCAACAATTGTTGACAGCTTCTTTGGATTTATGCATCTTGAAAGTAGTCTTTGTAATAGCCTCCGACCTTGCCAGTATTATCAACGATAAAATAAAATTCATCTGTTTCATTTTTTACTTCATATTCTTTACCGGCAGTTAATGCCCTATTGACAATATATTTTGCAGCATTTGTGTGGACGCACTTTACTTTTTTTAATGTTGCACGTTCATTCCAGTTAAGATGAATCAATGTTGCCACTTCCTTTATTTTTAATCTTAGTATAAAGAATTTTAGCTGGTTGCTGCAACATGATTCTTGTTTTTTGTTGAACTTTGCGGATACCGGTAGATTTTTTTACGTATGCTTTTAATTTGATGCTGTTCAAAAGGAAATATCTCAGTTGTAATGACATTTTTCAATGTTATATAGCAAACCTCACAAATGTGATCGATTCTGATAAACTCAAGATGCTCATATAATGTATCTTCGTAAATCAATTCAACTAAACGATAATCAGAGTAATATTTCATATGATGACCTTCTTTCTAAGAAGATGGCATTAGTTATTTACCACTTTCTCAGCATGTTTCAAACTTTAGGAAGGTCTTTTTATGAAAAAATGTTAAGTAAAACTTTAGACTATTCGGAAGGTCTTATAACATAATCTATACACTGTCATGTGTGCATTGGCATGAAGGAAGATGATGGATGACAGGAAGTCTGCAGAGTTGATTATTAATCCCCCTATTCTTTTTTTCATAATAATAATACGGTTTTTTTCTAAGTTCCTCTTGTTTATATTGTTCCAGCTTTTCAATAACATAAATTTGTTCATACATTTAAATTCTCCTCTCTGCTCTTCTTTAAACCTTATAGTATCTAATTATTGGTAAATTCTCATTGACCATGAGAATGAATCCAAATACAGCTTTAGACTGAGAGAGAAATCGAAAAACGCGTTGTCATTAGACAACGCGCAAGTATTATTGATAGTGTGAACCAAATAAGGAAATTGGCTGAGTCAAAATTTCAGGCACAAGCTGAACTGAAAATGGACGTTCTCCTCGTAATTTTAACGTATTATAGATAATTCCCTTTTCATCTAATGGTTCACAGAAGATAATTTTTGTTGATCCACAGTCAATCGTTGTTTTTTTCGTGGAGGAATCTGAATTGTTTACCGTGTATGTAATAGGAAAATCAAAAAGTCCAGACCATTCCTTAGCAGATTTCTCTCCATTTTTACAGGCAAAACTAATAGATTGAATGCGATGTTTTTCTAATTTCTGATCCATCATCCCAAGGTTCTTAAGTTCATTGAAACGATCCTCATCCTGCTGTTCCCATTCAATGAAAAATGGTAATGGCAAGGTTGACTCTTGATTAAGGAAGAGCATTTTCCATTTAATTGTCGATCCATCCTTCCTTTTCCTGCTCCCTGGAAAAATCGGAAATGTTTTGCACCCCTTTTTTTCAAGCTCTTTTTTTACTGTTAAGATATCTGTTGTACGGAAACAGATTTGCCCAATCCCTTCTTCTCTTTGTAAATCTGATACTAATTGTGTAATAAGAGGATTGTCCGAATTTTGAGCGATTTCTTCGTTTTCAATAGCAAGGAATTCGATATATGAGGTGCTATTATAAAGTAAGCTATTAAATGTTCCCCACTTTTCATGACTTCCCCCCATGACTGCTTGTAAGCCAAGCTTTTGCCATGCCTCAATTGCTTTCTTTGGGTCTCCCTTAATAAAATGAACAATATGGTCAAGTTGCAGTTCCATATTAAACCTCCTTTTCTTTAATTAGTTATTTAATCATACAAGCTCTATATGGTTCATTTCAAATATTACTACTTTAAGTTCATATCATATTCTTTTCATTTTTTTTGAAAATAGGGTTTTCAAAACGGATGGAAACGTTTAAAATGGAATGAATAGAAAGAATATTCAATCCATTTCCTTAGGAGGTAATGCTAATGAAGATTATGAGCAATGAACAGTTGGTCGTCTCTTATCGTGATGCATTAAAGTCTGGTTCAGAGAAAGAATGGGTTTGGATATTGAAAAAGGAAATTATTAAGCGTGGGTTAAAGCCAATTAAGAAGTAAATTTTGATTGATGATTGGGGCGGGAGTTTTTCTCGCCTCTTTTATATGGAAAAAAAGCAGAGTGGCTCTTCTTCCACTCTGCCGAACATATTTTACGCTTCAAAAAGAAGTGATTCAGGGTCTTCAATTAATTCTTTAACACGTTTTAAGAACGTAACGGCTTCTTTTCCATCAACGATTCGATGGTCATATGATAAAGCAATATACATCATTGGACGATTTTCCATTCTTTCAGCATCAATCGCAACTGGACGAAGGTTGATCGCATGCATTCCTAAAATACCGACCTGAGGCCCATTTAGGATTGGAGTAGAAAGCAGTGAACCGAACGTACCGCCATTTGTAATTGTAAAGGTACCGCCTTGAAGATCTTGTAAGCCGAGCTTATTATTTCTTGCTTTTATTGCAAGATCCATAATGTCTTTTTCGATTTCAGCGAAGTTCTTACGGTCTGCATCACGTACAACAGGAACGACTAAACCTTCTTCTGTAGACACAGCCACACCGATGTCATAAAACTTTTTCAAGACAATTTCATCGCCTTGAATTTCAGCATTTAAGAATGGGTTTTTCTTAAGTGCAGCAACGACAGCCTTTGTAAAGAAAGACATAAATCCGAGTTTTACATCATTTTCTTCAAAAAATTTGTCCTTACGTTTTTTACGAAGGTTCATTACATTTGTCATATCTACTTCATTAAATGTCGTAAGCATAGCCGCTGTTTGCTGAACTTCTACAAGTCGATTCGCAATAGTTTGGCGGCGGCGGGTCATTCGGATACGCTCAACCCTTTTTTCTCCATCTTGCTTAATAGGTGCAGGTGCAGCAGCTTTTGGTGCTTGTGCTGGAGCGCTGCTTGCCTGAGCCTGAGGGTTAAAGGTTGAAACATCTTGAGCTCGAACTCTTCCTAGTGGATCTACTGTAGGAACCTGACTTAAATCAATGCCCTTTTCACGCGCCATTTTTCTAGCCGCTGGTGAAGCGATTGGACGCTGTTGGTTTTCGTTAGAAGGAGCCTGCGCAGGAGCACCTGGCTCTGCAGGTTTTGTTTCAGGTACAACAGGTGCTTGTTCTTCTAGAACCGGCGCAGCTGGTTGTGCTTGTTCAGCCCCTGCTTGACCGCTTTCGTCAATAATCGCAATTGTTTCACCAACATTTACATTATCGCCTTCCTGAGCTTTTAATTCTTTTAATACTCCAGTAAAATCAGAAATAATTTCTACATTTACTTTATCTGTTTCTAACTCGACTACGAAATCCCCTTTATTAACGAAATCGCCTGGCTTCCTTAGCCATTGGGCAATGGTTCCCTCTGTTATTGATTCAGCTAGTTCTGGTACTCTGATTTCGGCCACCTTAATTTCCTCCTTCTTGCTTTTGCGTTAATGCTTCTTCAATGATGCGTGCCTGTTCAAGCTTATGAATAATAGGGTCCCCTTCGGATGGGCTAGAACGGCGGCGTCTGCCAACATATGTTACCTCTTTACCTTGTTCAGCAAGCTTTCTCAATCTAGGCTCAACAAAGGTCCATGCCCCCATATTTTTCGGCTCCTCTTGAACCCAGAGAATTTCTTTAAGATTTGGATAACGATTCATAATTTCCTTAAGCGCTTCCATTGGGAACGGATAGATCTCCTCTACACGTACAATATGGAACCAGTCTTGATTCGCTATATTTTTAAGATTTTCAGCTAAATCAATGGCCATTTTACCTGAAGCTAATACTAAGCGCGTCACCTTATCTGTTGCTTTGCCAAGTCCAGGCTGTTCAAGTACAGATTTGAATTCACCTTCACTTAAGTCTTTCGCACTTGATGCAACAAGCTGATGACGGAGAAGACTTTTTGGCGACATAATCACAAGCGGACGGACCTCTTCACGATTTAAAATAGCAGCCTGTCTTCGTAAAATATGAAAATATTGCGCTGATGATGATAAATTTGCCACAGTCCAGTTATTTTCAGCTGCTAAAGTTAAAAATCTTTCTAAACGAGCACTAGAGTGCTCTGGCCCTTGGCCCTCATAGCCATGAGGAAGAAGCATAACAAGACCCGATTTCTGTCCCCATTTAGCACGGCCCGCTGCAATAAATTGATCAAACATTACTTGAGCAGAGTTCGCGAAATCTCCAAATTGGGCTTCCCATAATACTAATGTTTCAGGGGCAAATACGTTATAGCCATATTCAAACCCTAATACCGCCATTTCGGATAATGGACTATTATGAACAGCAAACGATGCTTTAGCCGTTGACATTAAATGCAGGGGAGAATAGGATTTACCGGTTTCGTTATCATGTAAAACGATATTACGGTGAGCAAACGTTCCCCGTTCCGAATCCTGACCTGTTAGCCGGATTGGAGTACCATCAGTTATGATTGAGGCATATGCTAATGTTTCCGCATGCCCCCAATCGATTTTTGCTTCGCCTTCTATTGCATCCAATCTTCTCTTTAAAATCTTGTCGAGTTTATTGAAGACAAGGAAGTTTTCTGGGAAGCCTAAAAGCTCCTGATTTATTTGTTTTAATGCCTCAATTGGGACAGCCGTATCTATTTTTGGCAAGCCCTTTTCAACCATTTCAGGTGGTTCCATATCCTCAATTTCAATTTTTTTATTTGGAACCTTTTCATAGGCGGATTTTAATTTATCGATGATGGCTTCTTCCATTTTCGAAGCTTCATCCTTCGTAACAGCTGCTTGGCTAATAAGCCTTTCTGCATATAAATCCTTTACCGTTACTTCCTGATGGATGATTTTATACATTAATGGATTCGTTGTCATTGGTTCGTCCATTTCATTATGGCCAAATCTGCGATAACCAATTAAATCAATTAAGAAGTCTTTTTGGAATTTCTCTCTGTATTCACATGCTAATCTTGCTGCAGCCACACATGCTTCCGGATCATTAGCATTCACATGTAGAATTGGAATTTCATAGCCCTTAGCTAAATCACTTGAATACCTTGTTGAACGGGAGTCATAGGATTCAGTCGTAAATCCAATCGTATTATTCGCAATAATATGTATAGACCCGCCGGTGTCATACCCTTTCAGCTGACCGAGGTTTAGAGTTTCTGCAACAACTCCCTGACCTGGGAAGGCTGCATCACCATGAATAATAATGGAGAGAGCAGACTGGAAATCTACTTCAGGATATCCTTTTCTTGTCCGATCATCCTGTGCTGCACGGGTATATCCTTCAACAACTGCGCCGACAAATTCTAAATGGCTCGGGTTATTAGCTAGTGTCAGCCTCGCAATAGTTGTATTTTCATCTTTAATTTGCTTATCCAGGCCAAGGTGATATTTTACATCCCCTGTCCATCCATAGCTTATGCCAATGGAACCCTCAGATGGAACAAGCTCTTTATTAGGAGCGTGCTGGAATTCTGCAAAAATCATTTCATATGGCTTTCCAAGAACATGAGCAAGGACATTAAGGCGTCCACGGTGTGCCATCCCAATATTTATCGTTTTAGTCCCATTTGAAACTGATTCAGAAACAATTTCATCAAGTAAAGGAACCATTGAGTCAAGCCCTTCAATGGAAAACCTTTTTTGACCTACAAATGTTCGGTGCAGATACTTTTCAAATTCCTCTACTTCGGTAAGTCTTCTGAGGATTTTGGTTTTTTCTTCAGCATTTAAATTCAGGTTTAATTGATTGGATTCTATCTTTTTTCTTAGCCATTCTTTCTCATTCTCATCATCTACGTGATGAAATTCGAAAGCAATTGTGCCCGTATACACAGATTTCAAATATTCAATAGCATCGAGCCCGTTACGAAGTGGGATCTTTGCCTCTGTACAAATAAGGTTAGCTGGGATTGCTTTTAAGTCCTCTTCCGTTAATCCATATCGGGAAAGTTCGAAAAGGTTTATCTCTCGATCATGATTTTTTAATGGATAAATATCAGCTGCACGGTGGCCGTAGAATCTAATATTATCCGCTAGACGAATAGCCGCTAATGTTTTCTCTAACTGATTAGATGTAACTGCTACATTTGTCTCTGATTTAGGGATATTACTATTCTCTGTAACAGGTGACCCTGTCTCATCGAAATAGGCCCTCATTTCCGGATCAATGGAATCAGGATCTTGCAAATAGTTTTCGTACAACTCAATGACATAGCCAAGGTTAGGACCATAAAACCCTTGATTAAAAGGCCGCTCACCATTCAATGGCTTTTTCATGTAAAAAAACCTCCACCACTATATTTGAAAAGTTTAATATTCATTATTCTTTCCCTAAAAATTGATTAAATGAGTAAATTGGATAAATGTACATATTTAAATAACATTTAAAAGAATAATAATATTTTTAGGGTTCAAATAATTTCCAAAGTAATTTTAACACGTAAAAGTTAGATATTCAAAGGTTTTAAACATGGATATAGTAGAATATATTCGCATCTATAAATCTTATTTTAATAAAATATTTACCATTTTTTTCTGATATAGGCTAATTGCTTGATTTAATAGGAAAGAAAGCGGTTTCAATGATACTGGTCTTTCTTGCATGTGACTCAAATCATAAATTATTTATGAAAGAGGATTGACTTTTCTGAAAGTTAGAGTGTAAACTTAA
>NZ_JBALOZ010000104.1:3549-4622 GCF_036965125.1 Bacillus sp. JJ1503 | reverse complement strand
ATTGAAAAGGTGCTAATTCCTGCAAGTTTTTTGTTATAAAAACTTGAAAGATAAGAAGAGTGACTATGTAAACAATGAAAAGTCTTCTTCTTAAGAAGGCTTTTTTTATTGTTTTAAGACAAAAAGGAGTGCTGACAATGTATAAAACTGACACAATTCTTGCTCAAATTGGTAATCGCAGTGAAACAGTCACTGGAACTGTAAACCCCCCTGTTTATTTTTCTACAGCCTATCGACACGAAGGGATTGGACAGTCTACTGGTTTTGATTATATCCGAACAGGAAATCCAACAAGATCCATATTGGAAAAGGCAATTGCCGAGCTTGAAGAAGGAGATCAAGGCTATGCGTGCAGTTCAGGAATGGCTGCGATTCTTACGGTCCTCTCCATTTTCCAATCAGGCGATGAATTAATAGTTTCTAAGGATCTATATGGCGGTACATACCGTTTATTCGAACAAGGATATAAGAAATGGGGATTGAATTGTAAATATATTAAGGACTTTTCAGATGAGAGTCTGGAACAGGAAATCACAGCAAAGACAAAGGCAATTTTCATAGAAACGCCTACAAACCCATTAATGGAGCAAACAGATATTAAAGAAGTTGCTGAATTCGCTAAAAAGCATCAGCTTTTGCTAATTGTCGATAACACTTTTTATACCCCTGTTTTGCAGCAGCCAATTAAGCTTGGTGCAGACATTGTGATCCATAGTGCAACGAAGTATTTAGGCGGACATAATGATGTTCTAGCCGGATTAATTGTTGCAAATGGAAAAGAGTTATGCGAATCATTAGCTATGTACCACAATGCAGCAGGCGGAGTATTAAGCCCATTTGATTCATGGCTTCTTATTCGCGGAATGAAAACTCTTTCACTTCGGATGGAACGACATGAAAAGAATGCTCAAAAACTAGTTCATTACTTATCTGATCATGAAGCAGTAACGGATGTCCTTTACCCTGGCCGCGGAGGAATGATTTCATTTCGGATTAAGGACGAATCCTATGTGAATCCGTTTTTACAAAGTCTTTCCCTCATTTCATTTGCGGAAAGCCTTGGGGGTGCAGAG
>NZ_JBALOZ010000104.1:0-3535 GCF_036965125.1 Bacillus sp. JJ1503 | reverse complement strand
CATATTCGAATTGAAACCGGAGTTTGTAATCGATTATTGCGTTTTTCCGTGGGCATCGAAAATACTGATGATATCATTCAAGATTTAGAATTGGCTTTCGCTAAGGTTTTGGAGGGGGTAACACTATGAGTAATGAACTTAACTATAATTTTGAAACGAAGCTTTTGCATAATCATCATAAGTATGATCCAATAACTGGTGCTGTAAGTGTACCGATAAACCATGCTTCCACCTTTCATCAATCAGACTTTGATACATTTGGAAAATATGATTACGGCAGAAGTCTGAACCCGACACGTGAAGCTCTTGAAACAGTTATCGCTGAGCTAGAGGAAGGACACGCATGGTTTTGCATTCGCATCCGGAATGGCAGCAATTTCAACCGCTTTTCTTCTGTTATCAAAAGATGATCACGTTTTAATAACGGAGGATGTTTATGGTGGCACCTATCGTTTTGTCACCCAAGTACTAACCCGTTTTGGAATTGCTCATTCGTTTGTTGATATGACGGACCTCGATGCAGTTCAAAAAGCTATTTTACCTAATACAAAGGTGTTTTACGTGGAAACCCCCTCTAATCCGCTCTTAAAAGTGACCGATATAAAAGCAATTGCTGACTTGGCAAAAAAAAATGGGGCTTTAACATTTGTTGATAATACATTTTTAACACCCGCCTTACAAAAACCGCTTTCTTTAGGTGCGGATGTCGTTTTACATAGTGCAACGAAATTTTTATCAGGACATAGTGATGTCGTTGCGGGCCTTGCTGTAGTGAAAGATGCTGAGCTCGCTAAAAAACTAGGATTCTTACAAAATTCTTTTGGTGCTATCTTGGGTGTTCAAGATGCTTGGCTTGTTTTAAGAGGGATTAAAACTCTGCATGTCAGATTAGAACAATCAATGAATTCAGCACGAAAAATTGCTTCATTTATAAAAGAGCATCCTGCTATTAAAGAAGTATATTACCCAGGATTTAAAGAACATCAACAATATCAAATCCAAGCAAATCAAGCAAATGGGCCAGGAGCTGTTCTGTCATTTGAGCTTGAAAATGAACAGGCAGTTAGAGAGTTTGTTTCTAAGGTTAAAATCCCTGTTTTCGCAGTTAGTTTAGGAGCTGTAGAGTCAATTCTCTCCTACCCGGCTAAAATGTCTCATGCTGCCATGCCTGAGGCTGAACGTGAATATAGAGGAATTAAAAGCGGTTTGCTAAGACTTTCAGTTGGATTAGAAAATCCAGATGATCTTATAAAAGATATCACTTTAGCTTTAGCTGAATCTGGAACACTCGTAGAAATCGATTAGCACTAAGGAGGATGACAATGAGCTTCCTAGAGAAATTGAAAAATGAGATCGTGATTGCTGATGGTGCGATGGGAACTCTTCTTTATTCGTATGGGGCGGATAGCTGCTTTGAGAATTTAAATCTCACCCATGCTGAACAGATCCAGCAGATCCATGAGGCGTATATCCATGCTGGAGCAGATTTGATTCAAACCAATTCATATGCAGCCAATTATTTGAAGCTACAAAGGTACGGGCTTGAGGATAGTGTAAAAGAACTTAATACCTTTGCAGTTAGAAATGCGCGAAAAGCAGCGAAAAAGGAGACTTATGTAGCTGGAACGATTGGCGGAATTAGAGGAATTAAGCCCAATATGGTCGCTCTTGAGGAAATAAAAAGAAGTTTTAGAGAGCAGCTCTATTGCCTTCTGCTTGAAGGTGTAGATAGTATATTACTAGAAACTTATTATGACCTTGAAGAACTTGAAAATGTGCTGGCCATTGCTCGTAAAGAAACAGATTTACCGATCATTGCCCAGGTTTCACTTCATGAGGCTGCTATTTTGCAGGACCAAACTCCTGTTTCTGAAGCACTTTCAAGATTAGAATATTTAGGTGCTGATGTCGTAGGATTGAATTGCCGGCTTGGTCCCTACCATATGCTTCTGACATTGGAAAATGTTCCGTTGCCGAAGCATGCATTTCTATCTGCCTATCCAAATGCCAGCATACCGGCCTACACAGATGGAAAATTTCATTATGAAGGAGATTCGGAATACTTTAGACAATCGGCACGTAATTTTCGAAATCAAGGTATTAGACTATTAGGAGGCTGCTGCGGGACGACTCCTGATCATATTCGGGCATTTGCTTCAGAACTAAAAGGAATGCCGCCTATTAAAGAAAAAACCATTAAAAAACGCAGTGAAATAAAAATAACTAACCCTCCTGCTGCCATTCGGGAAAATCCGCCTTTACATGATATTGTCAAGGAGAGATCTTCTATTATCGTGGAGCTTGACCCGCCTAAGAAATTAAATACGAATAAATTTTTCGAGGGTGCAAAAGCCTTGAAAGATGTTGGCATTGATGCCATTACGTTAGCGGATAATTCATTGGCTTCTCCAAGAGTATGTAATTCTGCTCTCGGCTATCGTGTTAAAAAGGAAATTGGAGTAAGGCCATTGGTGCATATTACATGCAGAGACCGAAATATCATCGGCCTTCAGTCTCATTTAATGGGGCTTCATACCCTTGGTTTACATGATGTATTAGCTNNGTTGGAGACTTTCCTGGTGCATCTTCCGTTTATGATTTGTCATCATTTGAATTAATCCAGATGATTAAGCAGTTGAATGAAGGCTTATCGATTTTAGGAAAGGATTTAGGTGAAAAAGCTGCCTTTTCCATTGGTGCCGCCTTTAATCCTAATGTCAGAGCAGTCGATAAGGCGGTTCAGCGACTGGAGAAGAAAATTGAATTTGGTGCTGATTATTTTATTAGCCAGCCTGTCTTTTCAGAGGAAAAATTGATCGAGGTCCATCAAGCAGTAAAGCATTTAAAAAACCCGATATATATAGGCCTAATGCCATTAATCAGCCATAAAAACGCAGAATTCCTTCATAATGAAGTTCCGGGAATCAAAATATCAGATTCCATTCGGAAAATTATGGCTGATTGTAAGGATGATCCAGTTCATGCAGCGCGTGAAGGGGTTGCCATAACTAAATCTCTCATTGATGCAGCCGCAGAATTATTTAACGGAATCTATTTAATTACTCCGTTTATGCGATATGAGTTAACTGTTGAATTATCAGCATATGCCCATGAAGCAAGTGCCAAGATTGCAAGGAGGAAACAACATGCAGAAGTCACTATTAATTGAACAGCTAAAGAGTAAAATTCTCATTATGGATGGCGCTATGGGAACAATGCTACAGAATGCCAATTTAACTCCCGATGATTTCGGAGGCGAGGAATATGATGGCTGTAATGAAAATTTAAATATTACTGCCCCTTCTGTCATTAAAAAAATCCATCTGGAGTATTTAAAAGCAGGAGCAGATATTGTTGAAACAAACACATTCGGTGCAACAAGTATTGTCCTAGATGAATACGATTTAGGTCATAAAGCCTACGAAATTAATAAAAAAGCTGCCCTTCTTGCACGTAAAGCTGTCGATCAGATTTCAACCTCCCAATGGCCGCGATTTGTCGCAGGTGCTATGGGCCCTACAACTAAGACACTTAG
>NZ_JBALOZ010000103.1:8924-9211 GCF_036965125.1 Bacillus sp. JJ1503 | reverse complement strand
AACCAAAATATTTCCATCCTTTGTCTAAAAAAAGAAATATTAACAATATCATAGATGCTAATATAGCCTAATTCCTAGATTCAAATTCTAGTATTAATCTGAAATAAGCTCCATTTTCTCTACTATGTTTTCTATTACTGAATTTATATTTGCATAACCATGATAACGAACATATATAACGGCTTTTCCCATAGAAGCAAACACTTCTTTCGACTCTTCTTCCTCATGAACAATCAAAAGATCCAAATCTGGATGCTTTGTTTCAACAAACTCTCTATGACTATTTT
>NZ_JBALOZ010000103.1:0-8919 GCF_036965125.1 Bacillus sp. JJ1503 | reverse complement strand
ATCTTTTTATTAAATCAGAAATCAGATGATCCGCTATAGATGGAACACTGAGCTGAAAAACCCTTGTATGAATACTTGGTGAATATTCACCACTGCCATCCTCCCACATTTTTCCCGGGACTACCCCGTTTTCATCTGTATCATATTGCACTGGTGCCAACGGACTCCAATCATACGAATACCGATTATCCCAATCAACATTATCTCTCATATATGAAGATTCCCCCCGAACCAAAGCAGGATTCAGCTCTACCTCTGCTAATCTGACAATCGGTAAGTCAAGACTTGCTTCAGGCAATGTTTTTGTATAACCTTTTACAAGCTGTGTGAATGGAAGAATAGCACTCAATCCAACAACGATTGTAAAAAATAAAGCTATAATAGAATTTAATCGATAGTGCCTCTTCCAAGGAGCATGATGATCAATCGGTTTTCCTTCGATCAGGTCTTTTCGCAAAACACGAATGGATATAGCTGCTTGCAGCGATGTATAGGCCAAATATCCAAAGAAAATGGTTAAAACAGTTTGTTGAATAACCATCCCTTCGACCAAAATGAAGGTAGGTGTCCCATCGAGAAACCAAATAGAAGACAACATACCAATCATTAAGATTATTGCAGCTACAGTTATACATGCATTCTTAGCTAATTTCTTATCCAGTTTCTTTAATGTATAAGATTGTTCTGCGGGGTCTGTATGAATCTCTGGTGCATTAAGCTCAACGGGGGATGAAAATACGTGAAAAAAGTTATAGCTCGTCACATAATCCCATCCACTTTCCGCATACATCTGTATTTGTTCTGGTGTGATCTTCATAGATACATCAATTCTATACCTCATTTTTTGGGGCTCACCTTTAACAAATTCGGCAAGATGCAGTCTCATCCTTTTCAGATGGAATCCCTCAGCAGCCATATCTGCAAACCAACTTTCACGCTCCCCGATTCTCCAAAAATCACTGGGACGAAGTTTGTAGACAGTCTTATTCATTCTCTTCACCTTCTTCTAAAATTTTGCCGTCTTTTATCAAGGATTTTAATCTCCTATACTCTATGCGCAGAGCTTGCTCTCCTTCTGGTGTAATTTGATAAGTCTTTCTTCGGCCATCATCTTCTTCTAATGAAATAAGACCGTCTTTTTGCATTCGTGATAGTACTCCATAAAGTGTACCCGGTCCCATTTTTACTCTGCCATTCGAAACTTCTGTAATTGCATGCATAAGCTGATAACCATGGTTTGGATGCATCAGTGCTAGCAGTACATAATACATTGCTTCGGTCATCGGTCCTCCATTATATGCCATTTTTATACAAACCTTCTTTCATTCTTCAACATATTATGTTATACGATATATCGTATAACATAATAGTAATTTGTTAAACACTTTTTGTAAATACAAAATATGGTGTAAAAAACCAAATCTTTAAAACTTGTACCTATGTACACCAACGCTTGCAAGATTTTCTCCGTCCATCTCTTCTAAAATAGAAATCATGTCAATCGGCTTCCCATTCTCATTAAGGACGCTTAACAATTGCAAACAGCCGCTGCAATTCTTTCATGTGAAAATGATCAGTTCTTAACGTACATTCCTTTACTAACCCTTCCTTCAAGAAGAACGAACCAACGACCACCTCTTCAGCTTTCTGATTAAAGAGCCCTATCTACTGTATTAGACCTCATCTCGCCTAATCCCCAATATTCCTCTCATTTTCGCAAGCTCCCTCTCCACTACTTGGTTTATAGTACATATATAAAATATGTGTCGTATCATCACTCCTTGGGATGGCACGTGAATTTTTAAAAAAACTCATTTACAACTATTATGGCAAATATATTACTTTACGAATGGCGAAAACGAAAACTTAATAATATTAAACAACAAATTAATATTATTTATTTTTTTACCAAAAAAATTAAGTTTTATTATTTATTTCTTTGATTTCTTGTTATATAATTGAATCATCAAAAAGGAAGGATTTTCATTATGGCATATCAAGTAATTACAAATTGTCCTGTCTGCAGTAAAACTTTAAAAATTACAAAGTTGCAATGCACTCATTGTCACACTACGATTGAAAATGAGTTTGAATTATCTAAGCTGGCATCCTTATCAAAGGATCAGCTGCATTTCGTAGAAGTATTTTTAACATCCAGAGGGAATATCAAAGAAGTTGAAAAAGAACTGGGGATTTCGTATCCAACGGTCCGAAGCAAGCTAACAGACATCATTACATCCCTTGGATATGTGCAGAAGAAGAAAAATGAAGTAGACGAGAAAAAAGTTGTGACCATGTTGGAAAATGGCGAAATCACCCCAGAAGAAGCCATTAAGCTCTTAAAAGAGTAATAGGAGGAATGGATCATGAAAGACGAAATTACAAGAGTGTTAACAATGGTTCAAGAAGGGAAGATTGATGCAGATAAGGGTTCAGAACTGATTCAAGTATTAAAAGAGAAAGAAAAAACAGGTAATAAGCTTTTTGAAAAACCAGCTAAATATTTAGATAAAACATTAAAAATTCGTGTTGTATCAACCGAAAATGATAACGTCACGGTCAATTTGCCTATAAAACTTGTCAAGGCAGTATTAATGGCTGGACACAGCATCGCAGCGAGTATTCCTCAATCGGAAAAATACGTTAAAGATATAGACATAAACCTTATTATTGAAGCAATCGAAAACGAATTAGATGGCCAAATTGTTGATATTAAATCGGCAAACGGGGATTCCGTTTCGGTCATCATTGATTAGTGGTTAGCTTATGATGCATGTAAAAGTGAAAGCAAAAGACGTTCGGTTTACCATCCCAATTCCATATGCTATTTTAAACATTGTTATTTCCATTTTGTCTTCAAAATTTCTTCAGCAAAATGTAAACAAATGGACAAAAGAGCACTTCGAAAGAAAAAAACTGGACTTTACCTTTCCACTAATAGACAAAAATACCCTAAACCCTATCGTCGAGGAACTGAAAAATTATAAGGGGTTCGTGCTAGTAGATGTCAAAGCTAAGGACGGTACTGAGGTTAAGGTTAGACTATAATTTATTTTCTAATACACTTGGTACTTTGAAAAAAAGCCTAATTTTCTCGCTTACAATACCGTGAAAATTGTAAAAAGAAAATATAGTTATTAAATTTAATAGCTCTAACTAGTATAACCCCGTTCTAAATTATTGGACGGGGTTAAAAATATAGTTATTTAATTTCAGTAAAAATCTTCCACTGCTAACAAAGGAAAAGATGATGAAAATTATTTTTTTACATAATGAAGCATAGCAAGTTGACCTAATTTTTCTACTTTGGTTAATTTGTATTTTAGAGTAATATCCTCTCCGTTATAAAGAGAGATTCCTTTTCCTAAAATAATAGGTGCAATGGCTAGTTGGAATTCATCAATTAAATTTTCTTTGAAAAATTCACAAGCTAAGTTTCCTCCACCTATTAACCATATATCTTTACCAGGCTTTTGTTTTATTGTATTAATGAAAGTTTTGACCTCTTCATTAATAAATGATGCATATTCATCCGATCCACTAACAGATTTAGAAAATACATAATTTTTATAATCACTATAAGGATAATTCATATCAAATCCACGAATGACATCATAAGTTCCTTTTCCCATAACTACAGTGTCAATTCTTTCGAGGAGTGAACTGTAACCAGAATCCCCTTCTACTTCAGTTGATTCTAACCACTCTAATGTACCATCATCATTAGCAATATATCCATCAATTGAAGTACCAATGTATAATATAATATTACGCTGTTTTTTCATGTAAATCTCCATTCCTTTGTTTCAGTTGATTAAATTAGTATACCAATTAAATCAACAACTAGCTGTTTTGTTTTTAATATATTAGATGTTGGAGCATCAATTGATTGCATTGAATGAAATGACTTTATTTATCTTAATAAAATTCTCATAAAAAGAAAAATGAGCGCCTTTCCTTATGTTCAAGGATTGCGCCCGATTGTTTGTCAGCATAGGTTCAGCACTTCTTCTATTTCAGCTGTCAGTTTTTCCGGTTCTGTCTGTGGAGCAAAACGCTTTACCACATTCCCTTTTCGGTCCACTAGAAATTTGGTAAAATTTCATTTGACCGCTTGTGAGCCTAATGCGCCTTTAGCTTCCTTTTTTATATATTGAAAAAGTGGGTCTGCATTTGCACCATTAACGTCAACTTTTGCAAACATTGGAAAACTCACATTGAAATTCAGATCGCAAAACTGCTGAATTTCCTCGTTCGTTCCAGGTTCCTGTTGACCGAATTGATTACAGGGAAATCCTAGAATCTCCAATCCTAAATCACGGTACTTATTATACAGCGCTTGTAACCCCTTATACTGTGGGGTAAAGCCACACTTGCTCGCCGTATTGACGATAAGAACGACTTTTCCTTCATAACGAGACAACGGCTCTGTCTGACCGTCGATTTTCTTTACTGTAAAGTCATACACGCTCATTTAGTTCACATCCATTCCAAGATATCCATTAATTGCACTAGTCCTTTAAACATCATCTTTTACCGAGTTTAGCATGAAAAACCATGCTATAAATTTCTTCTAAATGAAAAACACCATTTATCGTAATTAAATTTTTCTTCGTAGAATCGGTGGGCATCTATTCTTTGGACTCCCGATTCCAAAGCCACATACTCTGCCCATTTTCTTTCGCCCAATTATGAATACTTGCAGAACTCTAACTTTATTACCATTTGACGTAAAGATAACACAAAATTTTACGCGATTAACAAAGCAAGCCTTCAATGGAATTCTTAAATATAATTATATAACTGTAAAATCCCTTGTAATATTATGTCTGAGAGCATTTAAGTTACCGGTTAAATTTCACAATTTTAATAAGAAAAAAGAGGCCATCCATTTTTGGACACCCCCCTTTCCGCTAATGATAAAACTGCTAGTAAAACTCTTTATCATTACATTAGTTACCATCTTTGCTTCAGAGGAGGTATCTCCAAGTATGAAGCGATTTTCAATCTTTGAATATTATGCGAATACGGCAATTTTACGTGCGATAGATTCTGTTAAACGAGATGCTACTTTAGGAACTGCCCATTTAATAATTGGTGTTAACACCGCACCTGATAATCCGCCAGCATGGACTTCCACTGTACAAGTCATGATCGTCTTACCAATTCTATCTTCTGCAGTAAAATGACCGCTTCCTGTAAAATTATCTGATAAACCTTTTAGTTCAAACTTAATATTTGAAGGTTCATTCCATTCGGTAATATCTACCTGCGCTCGTATTGTTTTTTTAATACCTTTCACACTACCTTCAAATGTCCAAATAGATTGATTGTCATTTATGATTTCATGCTCTTTATAAGCTGGGACAGTTGTTGCCCATTTTTCAAGATCACTGACATAATCCCAAACTGCTTGTACATCTACTGGAATTTCTACTGTATGTGTTCCTGTTGCCATGATGATCCCCACTTCCACTATGTATGAATTGTAAATTTATATATCTACAAAATAATTATTACATAAAAAGCATAAACTTACATCACTAATTTTATATAGCTCTCTTCTTCCAATAACCTGATTATTTAAAGAACTCAAATCTTCTAAATTTGGCTTTTACATTAAGAAAGAGCGCTATTCTAAAATTGCGCTCGTCTCAGGAAGATAGCAATTTATGAATGATTGATTCCTTCTTACTATAAATTTCATAAGCAAAATATCCAATTAAATAGCCTTTTCCAGATCCAATAATTATCTCGTTATTAAATGACCCGGATGGGAATACTCTGCACCTCCTGGTACGATCCTTGTATCAATCAAAGGAGGTGCATTTCCTGTACCGTAACAAATCTCGGGACAAAAGTCAGTTCCTCGTCCCTTTCATTTAGGATTGCTTCTCCCCTACTTCGAACTTATCGGGAATGATAGGACCGGTTCACCTATCCCAATAGGTAAAATAACATCAACAATGGTTCCTTCATTTATGGTGCTTTCTAACTTTATGGTGCCCCCATGTTCTTGGACAATTTTATGACTAATCATTAACCCTAATCCCGTTCCTTTTTCCTTCGTACTATAAAAAGGCTCACCGATACTTTTTATTCGATCTTCAGTAATTCCGCATCCTTGGTCAATAAACCTAAACCTTATATTATCTGATTCATATCGCATCGTTTGAATTTCGATCTCGCCTCCATTTGTCATGGCTTCCACAGCATTTTGAAGAATATTAACAAAAACCTGTTTCATTTGATGCTCGTCACAATGAATAATTGGTAATTCAGAATCAGACACTAGTACTATATCAATATTCTTTAATTTGGCATGTGCATTAATTAATGTAACAACATATTGCAAAAGTGCATTAATATCAGTCGGTGCCAATTTACTGGCATGTGGTTTGGAAAGTGACAAGAATTCTTGTATTATTTTTTCTATACTATCAATCTCAGACAACATAATTTCAAGGTAGTTTGGTTTATGTAATTCCTTTTGCATAAGCTGCAGAAAACCCTTTATCGAAGTAAGAGGGTTCCTTATTTCGTGTGCAACACCTGCAGCCAATTGTCCTACTAGGGAAAGCTTTTCCGTTCTTCGTATAAACTCATCCATCTTCTTTCGCTCAGATATATTACGACCTACAATAACAAAATGCTCTAATTTATCATTCTCCCCAATTACAGGGGTTCCCTGAGCTTCTAAGTAAACCCAATCTCCATCAGCATTTTCACACCGAAACTCGACTTGAAATGGTGATTTAGTTGAAATTTTTTGAAAAAAAAGTTCATATAACCGCAGAGAATCCTCAGGGTGAACCAAATCAAAGGCCAATACTCCTTCATACTTTTTTGGATCATATCCCAATACCTTTTCATGCGAAGGGGATGCATATATTACTCTTCCATTTATATCCCAGAGTCCAACCAAATCCAACATGTTCTCTGTAATTAGACGATAATTGGCCTCACTCAGTTTTAGAGCTTTTTCTACCCGCTTCCTTTCGGTAATATCTACACATGAACCAATGATCTCAACCACGTGCCCCTTCTTTCGAATAGATCGTAACGATGACATGTAGGAAACGCCATTTATTACCCCTTCGTACGTTACATGATCTTCACCTTGCCAAGCTCTCCAATAATATTGAATAACCGCTTCAGCATCAAGTTGCGGGAGAAAATCACGTAATTCCTTTCCAATAATCCTCTTAGGAGAAAGATCCATTCGATAAAGTAACCTTCCTTCACACAGAGTATGAATAAATCTATCGCCATCCTTAATAAACTTAAAAAGCATCCCTTGCTGCTGGCTTATTGTTTCCACTAACTCTTGATTGGAAGCCTTTAGAGACTCCACTTTCCATCTTTGATTGGATAATTCATGCAGAAATTTCACCTTTATACGAGACCAAAAGAAGACAAGTGTGCATACAATTACCATTGCAAGTGCAAAACATATAATAAGCTTCATTTTTATATCACCTCAAAACTTTACACTTTGTATGTTATGAAATCCCTTTTTCAAGAAAACACGGTATTCCATGTATCAAATAAAATCATATATACTTACGTTAATATATTTATACAGTCCTAGAATAACTATACAGTTCTATTAACTAAAGAAAACTCGCCGCTTGGCGAGCCTTAAATGGCAAAATAAGAAGTCTAGTTGCACTTATTACACCGATTTCAGGAAAATTATATGGTGTTCACGCTGACTAGGGCATTCTATCCATCGTTCTTTGACGCGCAAAAAATCCACCTATAAAAGGTGGATTAAATTAACAAATATCCATCTTCATCGTAGCTCGGCCATCTTAGCAAAAATGCCATAGATCCGTAGCTTTGCGTCCCTACCTTTCGATAGGTTTGCCATTATGTATATTTACTCACTCCAAGTATAACATCAAAGCTTTTGAGAACCAATTCCTTTATAATAAAATATTATATGATAATAAATATGAAGGGGTATTCTTTCAATTCTTAACAACATCCAAACTGTCATATTTCGCAAAATATTTTCTGAGGTTGCTGCTGCATATTGCAACTGAAATCAAAAAATGGTTTATCCATATTAAATTGACACTGATAATAATAATTATAAATTATGCTATGATAGGTAACTTCTTAAGGGAAGGAACTAAATTATGTGGAAGAATAATATTAAGACGATATCAAAGTTAAAGCACAAGTAACTAATGATGAAATATCTTATGAAGACTTCAGGAAGTAAAGCAAATAAGAAAAGCCCTCAATTATTTAGTTACGGGTTCGGATGACTGGAAGAAAACATTAAATAACAACCTGATTGGGGACGCAATTCATATTTTAATTACCGTCCCGTTTTTTGTTTATATATCAATGCTTTGTTAACTTTTAACACAATAATTGGCATATCAATTCGAATGCAATTTGGAGACACCGCATTAATTTATGCGGTGTTGTTAATATCTGCGCTAAAAATGTTGCGAATTGTATACTTAAGGATTAATCGTATATTACAGCTTTTCCTTGTTCACGTAACTTTTTTAATGATGAAAGCATATGATTTATTTCTTCATCGGAATGTCTTTCCCATGAACCTAATTCAGCTATTATTTTCAAAGGAGATTTAGACCTATAAGAACGTGTTGGGTTTCCAGAAAATCTTTTGTTAGTTAAGTTCGGATCATTTTCAAAATCACCTAATGGTTCTACAATATAAATTCTTTCCTTTGATTTAGATGTTGCTAATTCAGCACCCCATTTAGCAGCATCTAATGTTGCAGTAAAATATATATAGTTAGATTTTTTATCTTGGTAATTTGATAAGTATTGTGGTTCTAATAAATCTCCAATTTTTAGTTCCGCTTTTGTACCATGAAAAAAAGGACCATTATCTAAAACATCTTTTTTGTCATTCATACTAAAACACCTCTTATA
>NZ_JBALOZ010000102.1:0-9841 GCF_036965125.1 Bacillus sp. JJ1503 | reverse complement strand
AAACTGGATACAACCCAAACGTATTCAACATTTTCATTTCGAAGATATTCACAATAATTTCTGCGTCAAATCCCTCATTGACTAAGTTTAATGATTGGTAAACTAATTCAAATAAATAAGGATTGGGCTTTCTATCGTCTGTACCTTTATCTGTTAAATCAACAATATAGCTTGCATAGGCAGTTAGAAAAATATCTTCGCGGATCGAGCGCATGGAAGAAATCATTTCACCTTGCTGCAGACTTCCTAATCCGCTGCTTCTTTGAACTAAAAAATATCCATATGTAAAAGGTTGGGTGACAGCAGCGAGCCGGCTGCTCGGCTTTTTTGCTCCACGTGCCATCACACCAATCTTTCCCCATTCCCGGGTGTATAAAGTTACAATCTTGTTTGTTTCACCATAATTTGTTGTTCTAATAATGATGCCCTCACATTTTTCAAGCACCATATCCACCATCCCTAAGTTTTAGACAATCTATGAGATGGGAAAGTCTACTTCAGTTAGTTCTGCGTCCTGATTTCCGGGTATATCTTGAGTTTCCTGTTCTAGCTCTTTAAAGAGAAGATATGTGTCTATATTACCTGTCTGCGAAAAGACTTTCCAGGTAAAATCCATCATCGAAAACCCCACCTTTCCGTTATTCAACGCAATTTTCTTTTATCCCAAATCCTTACCATTTATCATAGCCTGTCTTTCAAATTTCATAAGAGAAAAATATTGTAAATCAAAAATATACATAATTAGTGTTTGATCGTAATACCTTAGTTAAGGCTGGACAATTGACAGTAATACTCATTTAAAAAATATTTTTCTAATACTCATCATCACGGAAGCCAAAATCACGCAGCTGCGACATTTTATTTCGCCAATCTTTCTGAACTTTTACCCATAATTCTAAAAATACTTTTGATCCGAGTAGGTTTTCAATATCAACCCGTGCTCTCTGACCAATTTCCTTCAGCATTTTTCCTTGTTTCCCAATGACAATCCCTTTTTGGGAATCTCTTTCGACTATGATCGTAGCCATTACATGAACCATGTCCTTTTCATCGCGGCGCTCCATCTTATCAATCAACACAGCAAGTGAATGCGGAATTTCTTCTCTTGTTAAATGAAGAGCTTTCTCACGAATGAGCTCAGAGACGATAAACCGTTCAGGATGATCTGTTACTTGATCAGCAGGATAATATTGTGGTCCTTCTGGAATATACTTTTTAATTTGCCCCAATAAATTTTCAACATTATTTCCTTCAAGTGCTGAAATTGGAATAATTTCACTAAAGGTATATTTTTCTTTGTAAGAATCAATAATTTGTATTAATTCATCTGGATGAACTAGGTCAATTTTATTAATGATCAGGAATATCGGTGTGCGAACTGACTGAAACTTCTCAATAATAAATTCTTCGCCACGGCCATAACCCTCTGATGCATTAACCATAAATAAGATGACATCGACTTCTTTTAATGTGTTTTGAGCGACCTTCATCATGAAATCGCCTAGTTTATGCTTTGGCTTATGAATTCCTGGAGTATCAATAAAAATAAATTGAGCATCATTCGTTGTTAATACTCCTTGAACCTTATTCCTTGTTGTTTGTGGTTTGTCGCTCATGATGGCAATTTTTTGGCCGATAACCCGATTTAAAAAGGTTGATTTTCCGACATTTGGTCTTCCGATAATGGAAATAAATCCTGATTTATGTCCTTGTTCAGTATTATTCATTCAAATCCTCCGGTGAAAAAGCTCCTGGCAGTAGTTGTTCTATTGTTATCTCAAGAATATCTTCTTTAAGGTTCGTTAAATACACTTTCATATCCTTAGGGCATAATTCTGCAATTACTTGCCGGCATGCACCGCAGGGAGAACATGGACGGTCTGTGTCAGCTATTACAGCCATTGCTGTGAAGTTCCTGACTCCTTCAGAGTAAGCTTTGAAAATAGCCGTTCTTTCCGCACAATTGCACATGCTATATGCTGCATTTTCAATATTACATCCATGGTATACTTTCCCATCTGACGTTAAGAGCGCTGCACCAACTTTAAATTTTGAATAAGGGACATATGCTCTTTCTCTTGCGACTTTCGCTTCTTCAATTAATTTTTCAACTTGCACTAATAAGTCTTCCTTTCGTTTTGAAAGATGTTACCTTCTTTTATTTTACCTCAAATTGAAATCAAAATCACTGATTGTAGCAAAAACGTAATATAAAAAAATTGAATTTTCCAAAAATACGAGGATAAATATGTCGTACTGCTCTGTTATTTTATCAAAACGATTGGGTCATTTACAAATATCGTTTCGTTAATTGTTGCAATTTCTTGCTTTTTACCCTGGAAAAATCTAATTAAACCTCAATGATTTCATCATTTTAACAAAAAAACTGCCCTGCAAAAAAGGACAGTTTTAAATAAGCAAAACTAATTTCGGAAGAAAAATAATCAATCCGATGATGACTGAGATGACAGCAAAAATCAATACAGCCCCAGCTGCCATATCCTTTGCTGCCTTTGCAAGTGGATGATAGTCTTCCGTAACAAGATCCACTACTCTTTCAATCGAGGAATTTATCATTTCCAATGACAGCATGCCTCCAATAGCTAAGAGAATGATAAGCCACTCCAAACTAGATATGGAAAGCATTAATCCCATTAAGATGACAATAATCGAAACAAATAAATGGATATTCAAATTTTTTTCCTGTTTGAAGGCCTTTTTAATGCCTGACATTGCGTAACCAAATGAATGTAACAACCGATTCTTTCTATCTTTGGAGGCCGAATTCATCTAATATATCCTTTTGACGCGAAAACATTTCTTTTTCATCTTCCGGTGTTTCATGGTCATACCCGAGTAAATGAAGAAAGCCGTGAACCGCCAAAAAACCGATTTCACGCATAAAGGAATGCCCGTATTCCTCGGCCTGCTCATATGCCCTTGAAACGGAAATAATGATATCTCCCAACACCCTCGGCATATCAAGACCTACGAGCTCCAATTCTCCCTCCCCCATTTCCTCCATCGCAAAAGAAATGACGTCTGTTACACTGTCTTTATGGCGATATTCTTTATTAATTTCCCTGATCTTTTCATTGCTAACAAAGGTAAGAGATACTTCACTTTCTTCTTCAATTTTTTCAAACTTTGCTGCAAAATTTAGCAGTTCTTCAATATAAGAGGTTTGTTCCTCAGTAAGCTCATTTGTTTCATCTAAAAAGTCGATATTTAAACTCATGCCTGTTTCACCTTCTGCTTTGTCATTTCTGGATACTCAATTCTAGAATGAAAAATTCCGTTTAATGTTTCACAAATAGAGTTAGCGACTGTTTCCAGCTCTTTTAACGTTAAATCACATTCATTGAGCTGTCCATCCTGAAGTCGATCCGCAATAATATTTCTCACGAGCCCCTCTATTTGCTCAGGGGTAGGATTAGACATGGAACGGACCGCGGCTTCAACACTATCTGCAATCCCAATAATAGCAGCCTCCTTTGTTTGAGCTTTTGGTCCTGGATACCGATAATCTTCCTCCCTAACCTCAAGCCCATTTTGACCTGCTTTATGGTAAAAATATTTTAAAAGTGTCGTCCCATGATGCTGTTCAGCAATATCTACAATTTCCTTAGGCATTTTATGTTTTCTAAGCATTTCTGCTCCATCAGTCGCATGGGCAATGATAATATTTTTACTAGTTTGCGGAGGCAGCCGATCATGCGGATTTTCAATATTCATTTGGTTTTCAATAAAAAACTGCGGCCTTTTTGTTTTGCCAATATCATGATAATAACAGCCAACCCGTGCAAGCAGCCCATTTGCCCCAATGGCTTCACAAGCGGATTCAGACAAGTTAGCTACCATGACGCTATGGTGATAAGTGCCTGGTGCTTCAGTTAAGATTTTTCTAAGAAGAGGGTGGTTCGGGCTTGTCAGTTCAATCAATCTGATTGTAGAAAGAATGCCAAATCCAGCCTCAAAAAAAGGAAGTAAGCCAATGGCTAATACTGCAGACAAAATTCCTGAAAGCGCCCCGATAATCAAATAAAAGCCATATTCCAGCCCATCATATTGCCCGTTTCTAAGAAAGATAAGGGAAAAAATTAAAACCACATTTATACCAGCCACAAACATGCCTGCTTGTAAAATTCGTGACCGATTTTTTTGTTTTGTTAAAAATATGATCCCTGCTAGCCCGCTACAAATAATATAAATGGCAGAAGTAACGTGAAAAGCTCCTGTTATTCCTTCATTAAAAATAATACTTCCGCAAATGGCCATAATGATTGTAAATATTACAGCCATTCGTTCATCAATTAAGTTTCGGATTAATATTGGTCCCATGGCAGCCGGAAAAATATAGCTAATTTCCGAGTACTTAAATTCAGGAAAAAAGCTGATTCCCTTCATCATTAAAATGGATAGGGCAAATATTAAGCTAAATAATAATAGATAACTTTGCTTAAGCTCGGAGTGAAGCTTTAATTCATTAAAATAATAATAAAGGGCTGCAAGAATAATAAAGGTAATTAATCCAAGGCCAAAAAATGGCTTTATTGAATGGTTGTTATCAAGCAATCCGATTAGCTCTAGCTGTCTATAAATATCTCTGCTAATTAAATACTGCTCCTCTACAATAATTTGTCCTTGAAGAATTTTTACAGGTTCAACACTCTCTATGGCCTGCTGTCGCATCTCATCCGTTGCAGAAGGGTCATAAAATTCATTCTGGTAAACTGCATATCTTCCTAGTTCAATCGCTCCCGTTTTAAGATCAGAGTTTAAGCTTGTAAACTTTAGCTCCTCTTCTAAACGTTTTTTTGCATTTTCAACTTCATCTGCAGGAATTCTTTTGCTCATTACATTATTAATTGCAGTTACTGTCACGTCTTTAGCAATCGTAAGCTCGCCTCTAGATGCCTGTAATAAAGTAAGGAGGGTCTGATCAGTAATGTCCTTCGTTACATCCTCAGTCAGCTTCTCCTTCATCAACGATAATTTATCTGAAGGCGTTGGTTCAGGAAAAACGATTGTTTCGCCTTCAGCTTCATCGGAGCTTTCAGCTGCTTTTTGTTTCTTTTCTAAATCATCTTGTATCTCATCATTAACCTCAGTAGCAGAATCAAATATAGATGTAATTAAGTCTACACGATTTTGGGCAATTTCCTTCTTTACTACATAAACATCCGGCACATGATCTGCTGCTTCTTTTTTCCTTTTTTCCGTTAAGACTTTATCTTCAATCGTGATAGGAGATCTGATTGTTTGCTCAGCAACAGAAAACAGTCCTAGGTCTAATTTTTCTGGTTTAACATTACTGTACATAGCAAGGAACATTACAATCCCAAGAAAAACAAATAGAAGAACTCTAAAAAAGGTTAATTCTAATAAATTTCTAATTTTCATTAAGTATTGCTGCAGTTTTTCCACATTCAGTCCCTCCTATCTTAGTTAATGAAACTGACCAGATAAGTGATTCTACTATTCGTTTAAGACTTACATTTATTATGTAAAATGATAACAGTTTTTCAAACAAGTTTCATCCTTCTTAAAAAACTTCTGAAAAAGTCATAATTCTTCACTTAACGAAAACAGCAAAAGAAAACCGTACGGTATTCCCGACGGTTTTAATTCTCGTGCTGACCATATGCATGAATAATTTTTGCTACTAGAGGATGACGGACTACATCACTTTCTTCAAGATGTACAATCGCGATTCCCTTCACACCTTTTAGAATTTCTTCGCCAAGAATTAATCCAGATTTTGCACCTTTTGGAAGATCTACCTGTGTTTTATCACCAGTGATCACCATCTTCGAACCAAATCCAAGACGGGTTAAAAACATTTTCATCTGAGCATGAGTTGTATTTTGGGCTTCATCAAGGATGACGAAAGCATCATCAAGCGTCCGGCCTCTCATATAGGCTAAGGGGGCTATTTCAATCGTTCCTCTTTCGATTAGTCTTTCTGTATGTTCAGCCCCTAATACATCATGCAAAGCATCATATAAAGGTCTAAGGTACGGATCCACTTTCTCTTTTAAGTCACCAGGCAGAAATCCAAGGCTTTCTCCCGCTTCAACGGCAGGACGAGTTAAAATTATTTTCTTAACTTGACCATTTTTCAATGCGTTTACTGCCATAACGACCGCTAAATATGTTTTTCCTGTTCCAGCTGGCCCTATTCCAAAAACAAGATCATTAGTGCGAATGGATCGAATGTATTGACTTTGACCAATCGTCTTTACACGAATAGACTTACCCTTAGCATTTCTAATAATTTCTTCATCATATAAATCGCTAAAATAATCTAAAGTACCTTTTTTCGCCATTTGAATTCCGTACATGACATCCCGCTGGCTAATGTTGATTCCTTTTCTGATAACCTGCAGTAATTCAGAAAGTAATTTTCCAACCATTTCAACCTGTTCCATTTCACCGGAAACAAAAATATTTTCTCCGCGTGTAACAATGGATACAGACAATTCTTGCTCAATCATTTTTATGTTTGCGTCTGAATTCCCAATCAAGCTCATTGCTTCATTCGGATTCTCAAGTTGTACATTCATTGTCTTCAAGTCTTCAGTCATTCCGTATCTCCTTGAATAATTGGTTGCGCTTCTGCTATATTCTCAATAATTTGGAAATGTATTGATATAGTAACTTTACCATTCTCTGCTGACTTGTGTAAAACTTTTTCCCCTTTAATTTTAGCATTTTCAGAAAGAAGGTTTTTTATATCATTCCGCGCACTAATTTTTGCAGCTTCAAATGCTTCTTCATTCGAATATATTTGTATGACCTGTTCGCTTTCCCTTATTGTTTTAAATAAATAAGATATTGGAAGCTCCCATTTTAAAAAATGGATTTTCTTTTCATTTGCCTCTGTTTTGGATTCTTTGTAATCCACTTTACCAAATCCCCATATCGGAATTTCATATTTTCCAACCTTTAGAAAATGTTTTTGTTTTTCATTTCCGTTTAATACTTGTAACGTGTTTTTTAATGGAATTGTAGCCGTTGTTGTGTACCATGTTTCACCAAAGATTTCTCCTTTTGCCGGAACTGTCTCGGTTTTTTGCCCATCTTCCCCAATAATTCCTGAAACAAGGAGCTGACCAGGATTTACATGATCATTTACACTTACTTTTGGTTGTCCTTCTTCAACAAACATGTCAACAATAATTGCCTTCTTTTTTGCAACTAAATGTCTTGGACTTAAATATTCTGGTTTATTTGGTTCAGTTTTTTCAACAACCTGAAGATGGTAGGTTGTCCCTTTTAATTCCACACCAACCCAAGTAATTTCCTCAATATTATCTGTCAGTTTCCTCTGAATAGCTTCAACATTATCTAAGAAAAACTGTACTTTCCCGCGTTTTACACCTAGTTCATCTAACTCTTTTCGTATTTTGTATTCAGTTGCAGGGTCTGCCCCCTTTATCTCTATTCCCCAAACCATATTTGATAATATGATAATAACTAATAAAAATATTGGGGCGCCAATAACAAATCCAATATTTTTCAACATGCGCTTAAAGATAAATGGAAAGCCTGTCCGCTGTAAAAATTCGATTTTGCAATCACTGTTCCGAACAATATTTCTTAATTGCTTCACATCATTTAGCTTCATTTTAAAGGTTACTGCCTCGGTACCGTGCCTTTTTACATGCCATACAAGAATTCCGCTTCGTGTAAGAGTATTAATAAAACGCTCAATTCCTTTACCCTTAGTCTTAACTGTTACAATCCCTCCAAAAAATTCGACCCAAAGATTTTTCATTGCCTTCCCCCTGAATTCTCTTTATCACCACAAATTTGCTGTTCATAATACCCTTCCTATAAGTCCCTACAAAAGGCTACTGTCCTTCTGTAAGGACATCCTTAATTAATCGTTAATATATGTGACTTGATCAATTTTCCCTTCCAGCAGAATTTCCTCGGGCAGAATCGTTTTTATGACAAAGGCTTTCCCTTTTATTAACAGCTGGCCCTGCTTAAGGAGCAGCCTTAATTCTTTATCTGAAAAAGCAAGCAATCCACGGTGGTTCTCAATATATATATGGATTTGTCCGATCATCGTAATGCGGGGTAAATCCATCATGACATCTTGAGGAAGCTCCATATTTTTTGTCATCCATTTTCGGACGAATTGTCCCCACTTTCTTGCCATAAAAAAAGACCCCCCCTTCATCTCATATGTATGAAATGAAAGGGGGTTCTAGCACATATTTTTCACCTATGAATTAAGATAATTTATTGTTTTTTTACTGACTTATGAGCCTTTAATGCCCTTGGAGGTCCGATAATTTCAGACCAAATAACCCCATCGATGAGCTGTTTTTTGCTAGGAGATAAGGTCTGCCTCCATTCTTTCTGTACTGCACCTTGAATAGGTACCGGAGCTTTAGGAACTGTCTTAATAAGTTCCGCTTGCTTCTTAGCCATTTCCTGTTGTTCCTTTAGTGCATTTATCTCTTCTTCAGCAAGCCTCTGCCTTTCCAAAGCTTCCATTTCAAGCTTTCGTGCTTGTTCAGCCTGCTGCCTTTGCTGTTCTTCAATAGATCTCGTCTCCAATGGAGGAATACGTTCCTGTATTTGCTTAAACACATCAGCTGGTGATGGCTTCACTTGCTGCCCGCTGCCTTTCCGCTGTTGCTGCTGATTTCCTTTATTTTTCATGAAAAAGGAAATAATATAGCCAATTATTACGATAATAAAAATTGGGTTTTCGAAAATAAATTCCAAGAGGGAACCCCCTCCCTTCTATTTATTAAAGTGAGCCTTTATTTATCTTTGACCGCCGTCTTTGTGATCATCATTAATCCGACCAATAGAATCTCTCATATCTGTATCAGCGGAAATATTCTTGATATTCATATAATCCATAACCCCGATATTTCCTGATCGAAGCGCTTCAGCCATGGCAAGCGGTACTTGTGCTTCAGCTTCTACAACCTTCGCTTTCATTTCTTCAACCCTTGCCTTCATTTCCTGCTCTGAAGCGACAGCCATTGCACGTCGTTCTTCCGCTTTAGCTTGGGCAATCTTCTTATCTGCCTCTGCTTGCTCTGTTTGTAAATGGGCTCCGATGTTTTTACCGATATCCACATCCGCAATATCTATCGAAAGGATTTCAAAGGCTGTCCCGGAATCCAATCCTTTATCTAGGACTGTTCTAGAAATCATATCAGGATTTTCAAGAACTTTTTTATGATTTTCTGACGAACCGATAGTCGAGACGATTCCTTCACCAACACGAGCAACGACTGTTTCTTCACCAGCACCCCCGACAAGACGTTCAATATTCGCTCTAACAGTAATTCTAGCTTTTGCCTTTACTTCAATTCCATCCATTGCAACACCAGCAATGAAAGGTGTTTCAATTACATTTGGATTAACACTCATTTGGACAGCTTCAAGAACATCACGGCCTGCCAGATCAATTGCTGCGCTGCGCTCAAATTTTAATTCAATATTTGCTCGATGTGCGGCAATCAGTGCATTCACAACACGGTCGACATTCCCACCTGCTAAATAATGGCTTTCCAGCTGATTTGTCGTTACATCTATACCCGCTTTGTGTGCTTTAATTAAGGGGTTAATGACCCTGCTTGGAATAACCCTCCGGAGCCTCATCCCAACTAATGTAAAGATACTGACTCTGACTCCAGCTGCCAAAGCTGAAATCCAAAGCATTACTGGAACAAATGTAAAAAGAACTCCCAATAGAATAATCGCAAGAACAACGGCTACTATCAAAAAAGCTGTACCAGCCCCTAGCAATTCCATATTTATTCCTCCTCTTTTTCTTTCTTATTTTGATCTATTATTTCTCTTACTA
>NZ_JBALOZ010000101.1:4456-5312 GCF_036965125.1 Bacillus sp. JJ1503 | reverse complement strand
CTCCAATCATGTTCGAAGCAATGGCTATTTGGTTACACATTTTTGTATGCTGTCCAGAACCAGCATTTCCTTGATAGACAATATTTGTTCCCATTAAGCGAAAGATTGGTTCCATTTCCAAAAATGATTCTTTCTCCCCGCCAACCATGATTGAAAGCTTTGCTTCCTTTGCACCGATATCACCTCCAGATACTGGTGCATCAAGAGCGAAAATACCTTTTTTTCTTGCCTCTTCATATATTCGTTTAGCAAGAGTTGGAGTGGACGTTGTCATATCGATGACAAACGATTTTTCTTGTCCGTTTGTAATAATTCCATTTTCCCCTAAATATACCTCTTCCACATCTGAAGGATAGCCAACCATTGTAATAATGACATTTGCCTTTTCTGCAACATCTTTAGGAGAATTTGTCCATTCTGCACCTTTAGCAATTAAATCTTCAGCTTTCGTTTTTGTCCGTGAATAAACAATTAATGGATATCCTGCATGAAGCAAATGCCCTGCCATACTTTTCCCCATGACACCTGTTCCAATAAAGCCGATGACCGTATTATCACGTAACCCCATCTTTAAACTCCTCCCCCATCATTTTTATGTATTTATTGTCAATTTCACTGCTAATTCTATTCTACTTCAAGTTGAAGTCAAAAAGAATATTCCCTATATAAAAGTTAGAGTTTTTCTATTATTCTATTTTATACATTAAGCAGTAGCTGCCTTCATTTATATGGAAACGAAAAGGAAAAAGACTAGACCAAATAGTCTAGCCCTCCCCAAGTTTCATGCGCTTTAACATTATTTCCTATCAATTCGGTTACATACTAATCAAAGAAAAGATTTTTATCGCAGATTAAC
>NZ_JBALOZ010000101.1:0-4369 GCF_036965125.1 Bacillus sp. JJ1503 | reverse complement strand
TTGAAGTTTCACTTTATAGCTGAGATGAAAAATTTGTTAAAAAAGCTTTAGCAATGACCTGTTTATCATTAAAGACCTCTACCGACACTGCATCCTCTTTCATGATCATCTTTTCAATTTCAAATACATGGAGATCTTTAAGTAATGGAATCGGATTCATAAAAATAAAGTTATCGTTGCGATTATTAACCTCAATATACTCGCCTGTAAATTTTACATCAGACCCATATATAATTTCATTTGTACCTAAAGCCGATGCAAGTTTTGCATTATGTATAGATACTTTTACTTTGTAAAGCCTCTCTCCGCTTAATATTTTATCATTAATTTTAAACCGAAACTGCAGTTCATTGTTTTTCGTCAACAATGCCTCCGCATGACTGTTTACGATCGATTGGCCAGATCCAGCTTGCTGACAGCTTGTCAGCACGAGAGAAAAAAGAATAAGCAAAAATAGTTTATAAGCTTTAAGTTGCATCAAGTTTTCCTCCTTTTTCCTACCATAGCCTTTAAAGATAAATGATAAACATAATAAATAAAAAAAACCGGCATTTGTTATTTGCCGGTAAGTCGGATTTTTTATTGTGCTACTTATTATCATGCTAAACAGACATACAACTGCCCTTTATTTTCTCAGCTCTTTATTTTTTCTAGCTTTCAATTCCATTTTTTTGAGCTGGAGCTTCTCCTTAACTAATTTCTCTTCCTTATCAGAAAAAGGCAAATGTCCATATCTTACTCTTTCATATATTGAAGTGATGTCCTCAAAATCGAGAATTTCTATCCGATTTATCCAATCAGACAATGATTCATATGGAAGACGTCCTAATTTGCGCTTTTTTGCAAATTTCTCAAATGCATATATTTCTTTACGAATAAGATTTTTAGAATCATTCACTTTACCTTTAGAAAGAAATAACCCATTTTCCTTAATAATTAAACTTTCAGTAGAATATCCCTTCGTATCAGTTTCTATTTTCTCTATATTTTTCATTTTTTTGCGCTTATAAACATAGAAAAATAGAAAAATTAAACCTACTGTGAAAACAATAGTCCCAATAAGAGTCATGTCAACAGGAATCTGTCCTCCAACATCCTCCCATTCAGTTGGAATAACTGTATCCTCTTGAGTACCTTGGCTGTTGTTAAATTGCTCCATTTTTTCCGACCAATTTACTCCCTCTGCCCACTTGAAAAACGGAGAGGAAATAAACGCAATCGCTGTTACCCCTATTTGTAAAAATGAGAAAAATAGTTTTTCATACAGCTTCATCCCCGCAGAAATAATAAGCCCTGCAAATCCCATCCCTGCTATAAGACCCATTAAGGGAAGAAAAAAATGCTTTTTATTGTTTATTTCAGATTCTACAGCTAGCCAACGCCTAATAAAACCACCGAGCGTAATAAATATTAACTGGGCAATCATAATGGCCCCGATGACTTTCATATATATATCGGATGAAAGTCCTGTAAAAAAGATTAGAAAAATTCCCGTTACAATGGTAAGTATTATCCATAATCCCTCATTTTGCTTGTCAAACTCATTATGATGAGATAGCGTTCTCCAAAAAACAAAAAAAACAATAAGTAAATTACCAAAGAGGGGGAACCCAAGCCATCCTCCAGCAAAAATGAGAATTGGAGCTAGAAGGATAAAAAATATTAGTTTAGCCTTATCACTATACTTTAGAAGTAATATCGTAAAGAAGAAACACCCCAAAACCATTAATGAAAAATAGGAGAACAGCGGAATCTCCTTTTTATGTAATGAGTAAGGAACAAAAAGGACAAAGGCACCAAAAATAATTTCGATGCAAAGCAAATACATGATATTCCAGCACTTTCTTTTCAATTTCCTATCACGTCCTTCATAGGGAATTGTATTGGCAAAAGAATCGCTTCCAAGTCTTTTTCTAATGTAAGCTCTAAAACAGATGTTCCTTTTTGCTTAAATAGGCGAAGAAGCTCATCAGATTGTGTTGATCTATGACCTCCGTGTATGAAAAAAGGCTGATTTGTTAGATGTCTACTGTAAAAAGACAGCATCTTTTCATACGGATAGGCAGAGGAATACGGATTAACATAGGCTAGTGCTTCAAGTACTTTTTGAAGCTGCTCATTGCCAACTCCTGCTGGTATATAATAAAAAGGAATAGACCCTGCAACTCGGATATTGATGCATAAAGAAAAGGGAATTTGCTGTTTGGCTGAATAATAGGCTAGTTCCGCTGCACTGCTGATAAACTCTTCAATTTGGCTACTTATAGCATGGCCATTTGCAATATTTAGCGATAAGTGCCAACCCGTTTCCGCTACCCGATCATATATTTTCGTTTGGAGTGTTTGCATTCTAGCGCTTGCTTTCCAATGTATTCGATTAAAGCTATCTGAAGATACATATTCCCTAGTTCCCGCGGGGGATAGGAAGTCCTCATACAAGGAAAAGCTGGCAGGGGATTCGCCCGGTCGGACAGAAAGAAACAAACCCTTATTTTTCACAGGAAAAGGCAAAGGATACACAAGAGCCTCAGGCAAAAATAAAAATTTATATTCTAATACCGTTTCACCTAAACCAAAGAAGTGCGGAATTTGCAATTCAATTGTACGAATTTTTGCAACTCCTCTTTTAATTGTTTTAAAAGGAATTTTAACAATCGTTCTCTGATTATAGTTTAATGACATCGGAAGGTTCACTTCATATTTTGTAAGCCGCTTATCTCCAAAACCATCTAAAGGAGCTACCTGATCATCGAAATATACTCTTAATTGCCCCTTCATTATTGGAAGTCCTTTATTTTCAAAAACTAATACCCACTCTCCATTTTCCTGAGGAAAAAACTTGTTTCTCAATTTCAAATTTTCTAGATAAAGCTTCTTTCCCACATGCTTTAAATAAAATGAATTCGCAAAAACAAATAGGAGTAAAAACACTGCTAAGAAAAAAATAAGAAATGATTGGAAATAAAAGCTCGAGAAAATTAAAAATACAGCCAATACTCCTGTAAAACTGAAGAAACTATCCTCTACTGAGTATTTTTTCCACTCCATCGATTAAACTCCTGCCTCAACTGGAACAGGAATTGATTCAACCACTTCTTGTAAAACTTGTTCAGATGTTTTTGTTAATGAAGCTTCAGTAGTTAAATAAATTCTATGGCCTAAAACGTATGGGACCATTTCTTTAATATCATTAGGAACAACAAATGATCTATTATTTAAAAAAGCTTTTCCTTGTGCTGCTTTCATTAAAGCAAGTGTTCCCCTTGGACTTACCCCAAGTTCAATGGAAGGATGCTCTCTTGTTCTTCTGACTATTTGAATAAGATACAGTTCAACCTCCTCATTCATTCTCACAGCCTTTACCCTATTTCGCATTTCTTCTAAGACGGATGGTGTAAAGATTAATTCCAATTCACTTGATTTTTTTTCACCTCTTGCTATATGAATAATCTCTCTTTCTTCGTCCAAACTCGGATAATCCATTGATAATTTAATAAAGAAACGGTCCATTTGAGCAATAGGTAAAGAAAAGGTTCCTTGCTGTGAATCTACTGGATTCTGTGTGGCTATAACCATAAAAGGATCATGAACAGGAAGTGTATGACCGTCAATCGTGACCTGTCCTTCTTCCATGACCTCTAACAAACTTGATTGTGTTCTAGGTGTAGCACGGTTTATTTCATCTGCCAAAACAATATTGGCCATAATTGGACCAGGTCTTAACTCAAATTCCTGTCTCTGCGGATTAAAGAATTGTATTCCTGTTACATCACTTGGGAGTACATCAGGTGTAAATTGGATGCGAGAAAATTTTCCATTCATTATTTTTGAAAATGTTTTAGCTAGCATCGTCTTTCCTGTACCAGGGACACTTTCCATTAAAATATGTCCATTAAATAGTAATGAAATGGCAAGAAGTTCTACCTCTTTATCTTTGCCGACTATTACTTTACTAATCTCAGTTTGAAGCATCTCTAACTCTTTCATTTTACCTCCTAATGGATTGAAATTAATAGTTTTTCCATTATAATTAATATATAGTAATTTCTGTGAATTTGANNAACTGGAGGTCAATAAATGAGATATAAACGTGAAGAAGCTTTTCGCTTTCAGTTTAGAACACCACTCGAAGCCTCTGTAAAAATTATTAAAGAAAATGGAAGCTATGTAGCAGCAAATGTCGAAACTGCTGAAATTATGGATGTCAGTCCACATGGGGTAAAATTTAAAACGCCACTGAATCTGCTTATTCCTGAAAATCAATATTTAATAGAAGTCGTCTTCGTTATTGAAGGGAAAATGATCCATCAATTAGGCCATCCCGTTTGGAAAAAGGTTGAGGGTAAAAATTTTTCATACGGTTTTAATG
>NZ_JBALOZ010000100.1:0-2451 GCF_036965125.1 Bacillus sp. JJ1503 | reverse complement strand
AACAGAGCAGGAGATCAGGCTCCTTTATGTGTCATTTCACATAGTTTAGGTTCTGTCATTGCGAGTAATTACTTTTACGATTTACAATTTAAAAAACATGATCTTGCCTGTATTGTAAATGAATATTCGCCTTTGGAAAACGGAGAAACTTTAACGTTATTTTATACAATGGGGACTACCCTCCCGCTATGGAGTTTACGTTATTATAACTTTAACCGCCCGATCAATATTCCCTCTAAAAACCTCGAAAAATACTATCCTAGTTTAAAAGGTGAATGGATAAATTTTTATGACAAAGATGATGTTTTGGGCTTCCCATTAAGAGCTGTAGACGAAAATTATCTTCATGCAGTTAACGAAGATCGAGAAGTGAATGTAGGCAATTTATTAACGAGTTGGAATCCACTAAGTCATATAGGCTACTTTAAAGATATGGATGTAATTGAACCCATTGTAGATGGCTTGGTTCGTACGTGGAGACAAGTAAATAATCTCTAAAAATTGTAAAATTGTTTAATTTACCTGAAATATTCAATAAAATTAATNNTTCTTAACGAGCTATTGGGTCAGCTTTTTTTATAATTTATTTTGCCATAAGAAATCGACCTCCTGGTAATTTATTTTCAAAATGCCTTAATTCATATGATTTCCTATTAATAAGGCTTTTCGAGGATTTTGACAATTGTGTGAAAGAGGGATAAATACGATTGCATTATTTTTTTATCAGCATATAATCAAGGTATAAAACATTGTGAAAGCATTCACAAATAAAGATTGATGGAGCTACAACAGAACTAAATCTTCATATTCCATTCATCGAGTTTTATCGCAGATTAACGGGCTGTAGGACTCCCACTTCAAAAAGTTGAGGGAACGAACGTTTCTAATGGAAGATCCAACAGCCCGTAAAAGCCCGATAAGTTCAACTAACATTCAGTGGGGAAAGACAACCCACTGAATGAAGTTTCACTTTATTAAAATAATAAAGAAGAGGTGTAAGGAAAATGGCGAAAATTTTAGTAGCAGGTGAAATTCCACAAAAAGGTTTGGACATGTTAACGATGGATCATGAGGTGGAAGTATTTGAAGGAGAAAAATTAATTTCTGAAGCGGAATTACAAGAACGTATAAAAGATAAAGATGCTTTATTAAGTTTACTCTCAACTCCAGTTAGTCGTGAAACCATTGACAAAGCACCCAATTTAAAAATTATTGCAAACTATGGTGCCGGGTTTAAAAATATTGATTTTGAATATGCGGCTTCTAAAGGAATTCCAACAACAAATACACCAATTGCATCTACTTCAGCAACAGCCGATTTAACAATTGCCCTTTTATTAGCGGCGGCAAGAAGAGTAGCTGAAGGGGATGAAGTGTGCCGAACAGTTGGATTCAACGGCTGGGCACCACTTTACTTCCGCGGTCGGGAAGTAACAGGCAAAACAATTGGTATTATCGGATTTGGACAAATTGGACAAGCAGTAGCGAAACGGGCAGCTGCTTTTGATATGAAAGTTTTATACAGTAATATAAGACAGCAAACCCCAGAAGTGGAAAAGACACTAAATGCCACTTATGTTACATTCGATGAATTAATTACCAAATCTGACTTTATTACAATCAATTGTTCATACAATCCAAGCAATAAACATATGTTCAGTACGCGGCAATTTGAAATGATGAAATCAACAGCCTATTTAATTAATTGTGCACACGGCCCTATTGTTGATGAAGCGGCTCTTATTAACGCATTGGAGAATAAAGTAATTGAAGGTGCTGCATTAGACGTATTTGAATCTGAGCCAGAGATTGGCGAGGGATTAAAGCAACTAAAAAATGTTGTTTTAACTCCACACATCGGAAATGCTACTTTTGAAGCGCGCGATGCAATGGCGGAAATGGCGGCAACTAATATTGTTAAGATATTAATTGGTGAAGAACCTTCCTATGTGATTAATGGTGTTAATAAAAAAGCTGTACTCATATAACCTTTTTGAAAGGGAAAAAATGAAATCTACACTTTAGTTGAGTGAATAGGGCAAAGAATTGGTGTGATATCCTTTCCTAACCTAACCCATTCATTCTCAATAGAATAATAAGGCTGATAATATTAATTTACAAAAAAATGAAAAGGTGAGATAATAAAGAAAATTTCGGAGGAGGAAAGTAAGTTTATGGAACCAACTAATTGCTAATATTAATTTTTTAATAAAAATTAATACAGATTTTATAATGAGTGAATTTTACCTATTTATGTTAGGTGTATTTGTTATGCTCTTTATGGAATGATGGCAATTTAGAAGGTAACTTACTTTACTAATATCGAGATGATAATTTATTGAATATTTCATGGTTTTCTTGAAATATTACACCAGTTGTATTGATCCAGCTGGTGTAAGGTAAATAGGTATAAAAATGTGCTCATTTTTCGTGCGCATATATGCTTAGACT